>JACZXR010000165.1 GCA_022571535.1 Deltaproteobacteria bacterium
GAATCGATTCAGAAGAAGCTCGCTCGTTGTCGTCAGACCCTTGAGCAGATCCAGCCTGGCTGTACTCAACCACGCATCAAAAAGAAGAGAAAATAACTGTCCAGTTAATTCTTGGACACTACACTAGCGGGAATGTGTCTTTCCCAGCATGAACAATGTCAAGCCGAGTGAGTCTAAGGTCGGAGAGCGCGGATTGCATTGAACGCGTGATCTGGGGTGAAGTGGTTCGTTTAAATTCGAACCCGTAGCGGTAGCGTCCTTCGATAACCAAAAGGTCCAGTTCAGCTCCTCCGTGTGTTGCCCAAAAATAACACTGCTCTCTCCGGAGGCCGAGTTGTCGGACGATCGATTCAAACAGAAATCCTTCCCACGACGCTCCGAGCTTTGGATGTGCTTCAAGGTCCCGCTTGGTCTTCAAATCGAGAATGGAGTGCAAGAGCCCTGAGTCAGATAGGTAAATTTTGGGGGATTTTACCTGGCGTTTGCGGACGTTTTCGGTCCAGGGGGGCAGTTGTCGAACCATGAGGGTGTCGGTCAGAATGTCGAGGTAGTTTCGCACTGTGGTATCGGCAACCCCGAAATAGCGTCCAAACTCCGAGGCGTTCCAGATCTGCCCGTGGTAGTGGGCTAGCATCGACCAGAAGCGATGCAAGGTTCGGGCTGCAATGGATATTCCCAATTGCGGGATATTCCGTTCCAAAAATGTTCGGATAAAATCACGTCGCCATTCGATGCTGACTGCATCCGTTTGCGCCAAAAACGAGCGCGGGAATCCTCCACGGATCCACAGTTTATCCAGCTCTTTGGTGCCCACTTCGCCGAGCGAGAAACCGGAAAGCTCGCAGAATGCGATTCGTCCTGCCAGTGTTTCGGAACTCTGCTTCAACAACGCGGGGGAGGCACTGCCGAGGACAAGAAAGCGCGCCCTCGACCGTGGCCTGTCGAGGAGTACTCGGAGGACCGGAAACAAATCAGGGCGACGTTGAATCTCGTCAAGAACCACTAACCCCCTGAGTTCTTCCAGCGTAAGGGTTGGATCCGATAGGCGCGCTAGATCCGACGGGTTTTCGAGGTCAAAGCCCGTAGCCGGCCCCCGTAGTGCCTTCATGAGCTGGCGGGCTAACGTCGTCTTACCGACCTGACGAGCTCCAGGGATGGCCACAACGGGGTTTCGCTTGAGTAGCCGGGTAACGGCCTCGATATATTGATGGCGCGCAATTATCCTTGAAATCTCGGTCTTACCCACCGAATTTTCATGGATCATAACCTTCATGTCTCCTGGGTCAAGTCTGAAGGGTTGGGTGTGGCGTCAGGGTCGGTTCTTTAGTTTCTAGGCGGCGGGGTCAACACTATAATTTATATTCTATATGTGAGGGCGTGGGCCATGGGAACGCCGTCTCCGGACGGTGGCAGAATATTACAAAGGAAGACCTTATATTTTGAGAGGTCCTACCTTTTTTAGCCCCGATCCGAAAAAATAATCGAGGCATTTCTGGTGTTGAGCGGCTTAGGACACCAGTTACCGGCATTTTTTATCGTCGGTCTACAACTACACTAAAGGCGAGTTGCTGATTCATGCTTGAAACAGGTATTTGTCGCGGTCTGATGCTCATCAGGGAAGATTTCTTTGACTGATTAATTTCGGATCGGGGTTAGCTTTAGCCTTGCAACAACAAGCTGACTGTCCCGGTTGACTTTTAAAGCATTTTCTCGCAATTGTATCGGGACCTATCAAGTCAGGAGGTGCTCGACATGAAAATTCTTCGCTTCAACGATGATCGTATTGGGGTGTTAAAAAACGGAAATCACGTTGTGGATGTTAGCGGGGCCATTAAATACCGTACCGAGAAAGGCCCCCAGCGGGTTATGGAAGAGGTCATTGAGGAATTCGGCGTCTACAGAAAGGAATTTGAGACAATAGTCGCCCGGGAAGGCGGAGTTCCGTTGAGTAACGTTAAGCTCCTGGCGCCCATCCCTCGGCCTAGCAAATGCCTTGCGGCCTTTGTCAACTATCTGGACAGGCCTGACCGCACGGTGGACAGTCTACCTCCCGAATTCTTTTACAAGGCCCCGGAACTCCTCGGCCCTGAAGGAACAGTGGAGCTGTTGGATATTCCCCCTGTAATGGTTTATCAGGCAGAGGCCGAGTTGGCTTTTGTCATGGGAAAGAAGGCCAGGAACGTGCGGGAGGCGGATGCCATGAGCACGGTCTTTGGATACGTGCCATTCTTCGATGTCTCGGCCAGAGGGTTGGCCCGGCGCACTCAGTTCGTGCCGAAGGGGCAAGCCTCCTATTCCCCATGTGGTCCCTGGATTACTACCAAGGACGAGTTGACTGATCCCGATAATCTCGTCGTGAAATCCTGGGTTAACGGGGAGGCGCGACAGAATTACAATACCAAGGACATGGCTCACAAGATCCCTGATCAGATCGCCTGGTTGAGCAAGTTTGTCCAGCTCCAGCCCGCTGACGTGATTGCTACCGGCACCTACCACGTAGGGCTAGGCCCCATCAACGGCGGGGACGTTCTGGAAATTGAGATTGAAAAACTGGGCAAGTCCAGGTTCTTTATCAAGGGATATGGTCCGCGCAAAGATGAGGAGTGGTTGCCGGGCGTCTCCCAACCGGCAAAGCCGAGTGGGATGATGACTAAAGTTTAACAGGACGATTATCTCTTGCCAGTGCGATCAAGCCTCCATACAGGATGAGCGGCACCGTAGAGGTCAAGATCATCGTGAAGATCATGTCTCCGGTGCCGGTGATGAGTCGGGCGGCAACAATGGGTGCTACGACGGCAGCCACGTAATGCATGGACATCACCATCCCGCTGGCTGTGCCTACGGATTCCGGCGTAGCGGAGTCCTGTGCCAGAGCCACTACCAAGGTGGGAGCGGAGGCCTTAAGGATCCCGAAGATCATCAGTCCAGCCGCCAGGGTGCTGGGAGATGTAAGAAAGTAGTAGACCACAAAGGCGGCCAGCGCTCCGGGGAAGGCGGTGGTAAGGATGAGGGTCCTGCGGCCGGTTCGATCTGACATAGCCCCCAGCAAAAGCGCGCCGATCATCGGTGTCGCACCCCAGACTGCCATTACAAAGCCCGTTTCTAGGAGGGTCAGCCCTTTGACTGTTCTCAGAAGGGTGGGTGTCCAAGAAGCGGTGCTCCAGAATACTGAACCTCCGAAAAATTCTGCCAGGGCGAGAAGGACGATGCTGCGGTTTAGCGCCCGCGTATAAGAGACCCGTACCTGGGTGGCCTGTCGATTAGGACTCTTCACGCCGATTATTTCCAGTGCCGTGATAAACAGTCCTATAACGCCCAGGGAGAAAAATGAGGCCTGCCAGCCGGCTTTCTCAATGATGGAGCTTGCAAGGAGCGGTCCGATGAATCCGCCTGTGCCGTATGCCACCGAGACAAAACTGGCTCCCAGACCTCTTCTTCCAGGCAAGAGATCGGACATCAGTGCGTATAGGGAAGGAGTGATGAAGCCGTATCCAAGGCCCGCAACTCCTAAAAGCCCCAGTGTCAGGACATAACTTTTGCTCAGACCTGAAAGCCCGAACCCAAGAGAAAGGGTGGCAATCCCCACGACGAGTATGGTCTTCCTCCCGATTTTATCCGACATCCTCCCAGCGACTGAGCTGGAAAACACTGCGACGATGAAAATAACGGAGAATAGGCTCCCGGCCTGCATCTCAGAGAGGAAAAGGGTATTCCTGACCTCAGGGAGAGATATCCCCAGAGTCGCAACCGTCATGGACGGTATCAGGCTGGCCAAGGGCGCAATCGCTACGGTGGACCAATCGTATTTTGAATCGTTTGGCACAACGGCTATGCTTGGAAAGCTTCTCTTCTTTCAATACAATCCATTTGGAGTTCGCTCTCGTATGGGCTTATAACAGGCCAAACAATACCTGTCGAACTCGTTGTTGGGGAAATGGCTTCAATTGTCTTGATTACAGGCGCTAATGGTTTTATTGGGTCCTACGCCACTCTCCTGTTTGAATCTCTCGGTCATAGAGTTGTTCCTGTAGACATTGGCCCGCGTTCCCGCGATCTGTCTTTGCTCCCGATCAAGCCTTCAACCATTAAGCTCGATATAACTGATTTCAAACGACTCCATAAACTCTGCAGGAAAAAGAAGGTAACGCACATTGTCCATACTGCTCATCCAAACAGGAGCGAAAATCCCGAGGTACTGGACTTTTCTCTCCGAACTATGCGGAACATCCTGGAAACGGCAAGAGAGCTTGATGTTCAGAGAGTTGTCTTTGCGAGTTCTGGGACAATCTATGGGCGACTCGGTAAAGATCCGGGCAGTCTTCTCAGGGAGGACGAACCGATGGCACTTTACCCTACACTCCTCTCCCGTTCCAGCAAAATTCTGGGAGAGTGGTTGGGTGATTTTTATGCGCTGCACCGTAGTGTGAGCTTCGTTGCCCTGAGGTTGTCTTCAGTCTACGGGCCAGGGCAGGCGGATGGAATCGGCGTGGCTATAAAAGAGGGAATTCTGGGGCGGGAGTGCAGGCCGTATCTTAATCAAGTCCCGGACGATCTGATCTATGTGAAGGACGCTATGCAGGCGTTTGGTCTAGCCTGCTTTTTCGAGCAATCTGAAAGCCGTGTTTACAACATCGCATCCGGAAGAGGCTATGTCGAAAAAGACCTGGAGCGGGTGATGCGAGAGCATCTGCCGGAGGTCCCTTTTGAAATTGGTGAGCCCCTTGATTTTGCGGCTGTTGCCGATAACCGGCGAAGTCATATCCTTGATATAACGCTCGCCCGCGAAGAGTTAGGTTTTTCCCCACAGTTCGACCTCGACAGCGGGATCGATGCAATCGCTGCATGGGTGAGAAGGGAAAAGAGACGCCTGCGCTGAAAGTCAACCCTGTTCGGTGAAGTGTCATTTCTACGGTACTGACCCCTATTCTTCAGCGTGAAACGGGGGCCGGACTGGTTTTTTGGATCGGGGTCAGGCACCCAATGCAAGGGCAGTGATACAGGGGAGTCCACTTGCCAGAAGATGAGAGCCTGAGTTGCCGATGGCAAGGAGGTCGCCGTCGGAGGTGCCCGCAAGAACTCCGTCCCCCTCAGGCCCTACGCAAATGTCCATGACAGCGCCCCGGAGCCCCTCAACTATTAGCTCCCAGCCAGCGCCGGCGTGCCGGCTGCACAGTATGGCGGCATCGGCCCGCTCGGGGCGAAGCCAGGTATTCGGTCGGCCGCGAGCTATACCTAGGTAAACGGTACCGTCACTGGACTCGGCCACGGCCGTCCCGTAAGTGCGGGATCCTGTCGGGGTGATCTCATCCCAGTGTGCGGCGCGATCCTGGCTCCGGAACACTCCTTCCCCACAGGCGGCCAATACCAGCTCGGGTGTCTGTGCGCTGGGAAGTAGTTGGTGCACGTCCGGGTCAGTAAGGCCCTGGTTGGCAGGCCTCCAGGTCCTTCCCCCATCATCGCTCATGAGTAACCCGCCTACCTCGATTCCTGCGTATAGACGTGAGGGAGCGACTGGATCGGCGGCCAGATAACGGGTGCGTGAGCCCAGCCCGGGGCTGGGCGGGAAAACGGCGCTGGTGCTGCCCTGTCGGACATCCTCCAGCTCTTCCCATTTGCCTCCGGAGCGGGCGCAGTAGAGCGCGGCTGGTGTTGTACCCGCCAAAACGGTGTCTGGAAGGGCCAGGAGCGAGGAGAGCATGAGGCACGGCACGTTGGGCTCTGCCCGTCTCCAGGTGGTGCCGCCGTCGCTTGTGACGAAGAGACCAGAGTGCTCGCTTCCCGCATAAACCACATGCGGATCAACCGGGTCAACTGCCAGACAGGTCAAGGACCAGTAGGTGAGTGCACGGTCTGTCTGGATCCACTCTTCCCCTCGCCGTTCGAACCTGTGCCAACCGGATTGAGTCGCCAAATGGAGCGCCGCCTTGTGGCCGTTAGATCTGCTCATTTTTCTCCCCTCTGTTCAATCTCATTTCGGTAAACCCCGTACCACGGACTTACGTCCGTGGCTTTAGGGCTTGCCCTTCGGGAACTTCAGATCATTCCTGCACTTACTTACAGGGCGTTCTGTGGTACGGTGTA
>JACZXR010000166.1 GCA_022571535.1 Deltaproteobacteria bacterium
AGAAGATGCTCCAATACTCCGACTTCCGTGAGCACATTGCGCCGCATACTTTAGAGATCGTCAGTATGTTCGCGATCCTGACTCGACTCGAACCGACTGCTAAATGCGATCTGATGACCAAACTGCGTCTCTACGATGGCAAAGAAGTCATCGAGAAAGGTAAGACGCTCAAGATCAACGTCCGCGAGCTTAAAGATGAGGCCCGGCGCGAGGCTATGTTTGGTATTTCTACGCGCTTCATTATGAAGGCGTTGGACAATGCACTGGCAGACAGCCCGGAAGGAATCAATCCCATCAATGGGCGCGAGGCCTTGATCAACATGGTTAAGGCAGCTGATTTGTCGGATGATGTGCGCAAGCAATACCTGGAGTTCTTGCAGGACACGCTGCACAAGGCCTATCTCGAAATCCTCGAGAAGGAGATTACAAAGGCCTTTGTGTATTCGTTTGAGGAGCAGGCCGACGCGCTTTTCCAGAATTATCTGGATCACGCTGAGGCCTATGTGAACAAGAGCAAGGTCAAGGATCGGAACACCAAGGAGGATCTGGCCCCGGACGAAGGCTTTATGAAGTCCATTGAAGAGCAGATTGCCATCATCGGTTCATCCGCGGACGGGTTCCGCCAGGAGGTCATTGCCTACCTCTGGGCTTCAAACCGGAGGGGGGAAAAAATAGATTACCGGAGCTATGAGCCGCTGAAAGAGGCTATTGAGAAAAAGCTAATGGCCTCTGTGCGAGATTTAAGCCGCGTTGTCACAAAGGCCAGGACGCGGGATGAGGAACAATCGGAGAAGTATGGCGCGATGGTAAAAAACCTCCTGGAGAACGGCTACTGCACGACCTGCGTCGACGTCGTTATGAAATACGCTGCCAACCATCTATGGAAGGACTAGCCCCGATCCGTAAAAAAATAATCGAGGCATACCCCGTTTGGAGCAACATATGGCAGCAATTAGCGGCATTATGATCTTCGGTCTGCAACTATACTGGAGGTGAGTTGCCGAATCATGGTGCAAACCCCGTACCACATACATACCTCCGAGGCATTGGGGCGATGCCCTTGGAAGGAATTCAGAACATTCATCCCCGCATTCAAGCACGTGGGTTCTGTGGTACGGGGCAAACAGGTCTTTGTTGCGGCCTGATGTGCAATAGTGAGGATTTTTGGGACTGATTAATTTCGGATCGGGGCTAGCCTGCGATTAGTAAATGACGGATAATGAAGCGCATGCCATTTGCTATTGGCTATGAGCCAGTCAAATGGAGACCATCTTTCATCCCTACCATTCATCCTCAGCCGAGCGGAGCGATCGTAGTGCGGGAGACCGCCTGCGGCATCGCCAGAAGGTTCGCGAGGCAATTCGCCAGAACATAGCAGACATCATCGCTGAGGAGTCCATCATAGGCAAGGACCGCGACCGAATCATTAAGGTCCCCATCCGGGGAGTTAAAGAGTACCGCTTTGTCTACGGGGAAAATGCGCCCGGTGTCGGCCAAGGGGGTGACGATGCGGAACCTGGCCAGGTGATTGCCAGAGATCAAGGCAAGGACAATGGTCGGCAATCCGGAGACCAACCCGGCATCGACTATTATGAAACCGATGTCACCCTGGAGGAGCTCGTTGATATCATGTTTGAGGATCTGGAGCTTCCTTTCATGGAAAGGAAGCTCCTGAGGGAGATCGAAGTCGAACATCATCATCGGCGAAAAGGGTATCGGAAAAAGGGGATCCGAGTGCATCTGGACAAGAGGCGCACGGCCCGATCCAGGTTGAAGCGTAGGAAGGCTACGCACCGTAAAGAGGGGGAGGAGTTAGGGTCTCAGCGCTTTCCGTTTCACAAAGACGATCTTATTTACACCCATCGGGTGATCGAGACACGGCGGGAGTCCAATGCGGTGGTCTTCTGTATTATGGATACCTCGGGTTCTATGGACACCATGAAAAAATACTTAGCGCGGAGCTTTTTCTTTCTCCTGTACCAGTTTCTGAACACGAAATACCAGCGGGTGGAGACCGTCTTTATCGCGCATCACACGGAGGCTCGGGAGGTCACCGAGGAGGAGTTCTTTCACAAGGGGGAGTCCGGCGGCACCTTTATCTCTTCGGGCTACCGCAGGGCCTTGGAAATCATCCAGCAACGCTACCATCCCTCCCTTTGGAACGTCTATGTGTTTCACTGCTCGGACGGTGATAACTTTGAAACGGACAATTCGGCTGCCCTTCAAGCGGCCGGCGAGATTGCCGAAATTTCCAACCTGTTTGGTTATGGCGAGATCAAGCCGTTGGGGTCTGGCTACTACGGAAGTAGCATGATTCAATTCTTCTCCCAGTTGGATAGGGACAATTTTCAAACCGTACAAATCCAACGCAAGGAGGATATTTGGCCCGCCTTTAAGTCTTTTTTGGTCAAAGACCGTCTTCGTAAAGAGGCGGGATAACCATTGCTCGAATGGCCTCCAACGATATTAATGAGTTAGAAGCCTGGAATGAGCGGATCTTCGCCCACGCGAGAGGTTTTGGTTTAGATACCTACCCTCAGGAATTTGAGATCTGTGACCATGAACAGATGCTTGGGTACATGGCCTACTCGGGCATGCCCTCTCATTATCCCCATTGGTCCTATGGTAAGAACTTCGAAAAGCTAAAAACCCTCTATGACTACGGAGTCACTGGACTCCCCTATGAAATGGTCATCAACTCGGATCCCTGCCTTGCCTATCTGATGCGGGATAACTCATTTCTTCTCAATATCCTCACCTTGGCCCACGTTTACGCGCACAACGATTTTTTTAAGAATAATTTCACCTTCAGCTCAATCCGGGCGGAGTTCACGATAGAGACCTTCAAGGCCCACGCGGACCGTGTCCGCCGCTACATCGAGGATCCCAGCATCGGTTTGGAAAAGGTCGAGCGACTCCTCGATGCTGCCCATGCGCTGTCTTTACAGTGTCGGCGCAATCTGGCTATTCGGAAGCCGACCCCCGCGGAGCAGGAAGAGCGTCGTCTGGAGGAATCTACCCCATCGCCAGATCCGTTTCAGTCCATCCATCGTCGCACGGAATACGTTCCTCCTGACTTGACTAAGACTCCCCTTTACCCGGATGAGGATATCCTTCTCTTCGTCCGGGACCACAATCCGTTTCTTAGCGATTGGGAAAAGGATCTTCTTACCATCGTGCATGAAGAGACGCAGTATTTTATCCCCCAAATAGATACAAAGATCATGAACGAAGGGTGGGCGAGCCTCTGGCACAAGCGCATCATGGAAGAGTTGGATCTGCCTCAGGGAATGCGGTTAGAGTTCATCGTAAGACACAACCAGGTCTTGAGCCCTAACATCGGAGGGATCAATCCCTACTACCTAGGAATGAAGGTGTGGGAGGACATTGAGAAACGGTGGGACAACCCGTCAGCGGAAGAAGAGAGGGAGTATGGCCCAAGGAAAAAGGGGGGGAGAGAGAAGGTTTTTGAGGTCCGCGAGGTTGAGAGGGACAGCTCGTTTCTTCGCCGCTACCTTACCGAGGACTTGATTAGAGAGATGAACCTGTTTGAATACGAGGCTCGGGGTAACGAGAGGGTGATTAGTCGAGTTGCCGATAAAGAGAGCTGGCGCGCGATCAAAGAGACATTGATCCATAATGTTGGGATGAGTTCTGTCCCGGTGATCAAGATCGAAGACGCGGACTACAATAGCAACCGAGTGCTATTGATAAAGCATTATCATGAGGGAAGGGATCTCCACTTGGAATACGCCGAGAAAACACTACAGTACCTGCATCAGTTATGGAAGCGGGAGGTGGTTTTGGAGACAATCATCAACGAGAAGAAATCGCTGCTCTGCTTCACTGATGACAGACTGGTGATCAAGGGCCTTCGCTGATCCTGGGACAGGTTAAATCGACCGCTTTTTTCCCAGGAAGGTTTTTTCTTTCACATAGTACCCGTTCAATACAGTCGCCTGGTGATAGGTTTTTTTGTTACTCTTTTTTGCTAGGTGAATTCATAAACCTTATATCAACAAGGCTATCGCATAATTATTCCATCACTAGGTGAGATGGACCTAATTGTCAGAAACGCGCAGCTCAGGGGTCGGGAGAGAGAAGCCGATGTCGGGATCTCGGCTGGCCGCATTTGCTCTATCGAGGACCGAATTAGAGAGCAGGCCGATAGGGAGATTGACGCGGCTGGAAATCTGGTCACGCCTACGTTTGTGGATCCGCACACACATCTCGACCGAGCCTTGGTCTCTGGAAGCGTTCCTCCCACGTCGCCCAAAACCCCATTCCGAGCACGCGATATCGCCATTGAGAGGAAGCGGCGTTATACGCATGAGGACGTGGTCTATAGGGCCAGCCAGTTAGTGGAGTGGGCGGTGTCCCACGGAACGACGGTCATCCGCACGCACGTGGACGTGGACCCCGGTGTGGGTCTTTTGGGCCTGGAGGCCATTATGGAGGTGAAGGAGAAATACGCTGATCTCGCCGATATTCAGACCGTCGTGTTTCCGAGTGCTGGCCTTGCGCAAGTTCCCCAAGCCGTCAATCTTTGCAGGGAGGCCTTCCGTCTGGGTGCAGACGTTATGGGAGGTGTTCCTCATGCCGAGGCCGACGATGAAAACCGGCGGCGGCACATTGATATTGCTTTTTCGCTTGCGCACGAGTTCGACGCAGACTTGGACATGCACCTGGACGCCACGCTGAACCCTGCCTCTAGGAATCTCGTCTATTTCGCTCGCCGCGCGATCGAGTGTGGATTTCAGGGGCGTGTCACGGCCGGCCACACTTGCGCACTCTCGGCCTACGATGATCAATTCGCGGCTGAGGTCATCGACCTGTTGCTGGAAGCCAGGATGAACGTCATCACCGTTCCCACTGTCGATCTAATGTTTCAAGGGAGTGGCGTCAGTCGCCTCCGGCCCAGGGGCATTACACGTGTAGACCAGCTCCTGGAGGCCGGTGTCACGGTGACCTATGGGCAAAACAACGTCCTGGATCCCTACTCACCGATCTTTGGGCAGGCTGACCTGCTGGAGGTGGGGATGATCCTCGCGTTTGCAGCCCAGTTTAACACCCCAGAGGAGATCGAAATGCTGTTTGACATGCCGACAAAAGTGAGCGCGGCCGTTCTCAAGGTTCCTGATTACGGGGTACGCGTGGGTGCTAAAGCAAGCCTGAATATCCTTGAGGCGAAGACGGTACAGGAAGCTTTCCGAACGCGATGCACTCGTCTGTTTGTCCTCAAAGAGGGACGTGTCATCGCTGAGGGCAGGACCCACAAGAAAATATTCCGCCGCGGTGATGCACCACCATTATAGTCTCAGTTACTGCTCCATTAGGAGTCGCCTCAAGTCTCCGTTCTAATTTCATGCTCGAATGAGCAAGCTGTCGCAATCGTCCTCGAACACAAAATGCAAATCGCCTTACCTTTACTCTTGATGTCATCAAACCCCTTTGGAAACTGGAAGTCCTACCTCTTCCGCTTGCCACCATTAATGTAGATAGGATTTCATGATCAGCGGCATAGGGAGTAGCTAAGAGAAACCCTTGGATTGGGTGTTAGATTTTTACCGATAAAATGTTCAACAGAACGATTTCAACAAAGCTTTTCGCGCCAAGACGCCAAGACGCAAAGAAAACTTTTTTGATCCTCCTCCTTGGCGTCCTTTGCGCCTTTGCGGCTCGCCCCGTGGAATACTGACTCGACCAAGATCGAGTTGTTCGCCCGAAGCGCTATTCCACAGGGCGAGTCATCGTTTATCCGATTCCCTAAACCCAAATTCAACGGAAAATTTCAAATATGTTTGGTTAGGTTTTTCTCAATCAGCTAAGATCCCTGCATACCTTCAACGGCGATTTATCTCTGAAGGCCCCACCTGAGCCACTTGCGGATCAAGCCCTTAGCCATGGTTGTCGTCTACTCACAGCTGCAGGGCGGTTGTCAGATTGCCCCGAATATAGGTATGTATTATCTTCGCTGCAACCGAGGAACCCGTTTGCAATGTGAGTTTAGTAGGTGAAAGTTCTTGCATGGTCCTGCATGATCTGGCCTCTGTGCGGCAGGCAAGGA
>JACZXR010000167.1 GCA_022571535.1 Deltaproteobacteria bacterium
CCAACAGTTTCTTGAGAGTGCCGCCGACGTCCTTCACGACTTTCTCTACTTCAGCCTTGGCCTTTGCTGCTCCCTCCTTTGCCACGTCCGCCACCTTGCCAAGATTGAGCGTCGCCACTGCCTTTTGAGTCCCTTGGCTGATGGCGCCTATCACCTTATCGACCACTTCGCCGGGTGTGGCGCCGCCCTTCTTTTTGCCGATGTCGATGAGGTGAATATTAGGGATAGAAGCACTCAGGGTCTTTCCCTTCAGCATGCTGGCACTGACCCTGACTTTTCCATCCCGAACATAGAGATCCTCAATGATGAGCTTCCGTCCCTCGTCGTCACCATTCTTCGGCTTGCTCTCATCTTTTGATCCGGTCCGTTGCGTCTCCATGAATGCAGCGACATTTCGGCGGATGACATCAATATTGCTGCCCCCGGTCCCAAGCTCGTAAGTGACCTGCGGTGCCGAAATCACAATTTCTTTGATGACAACCGTATCCTTGGTAATCGTGCCGATATCGATTTTCAAGCTTATCTCTCCTAAACGAAAGGCATTCTCAGTCTCAAAACCTTTCGGGTTGCCAACGGTCAGCCCGCGAAGAGTGCCCTGGCCAGAAGTAATCGAAACCTCTACCTCATCTAGCTGGACTTCGACCTGTGTGATCTTGGATCCAACTTTCTCCACAGCCGCTTTGATCAGTGAATCGAGGGAGGAATACACATAGACAATTACAATGATGATCAAAACGATCAGACTGACTCCCAAGCCGCCACCGATAAGAAGCCAACGTTTCATAGCATAATACCTTTCTGTTTTTTTGCCGAAAATGAAGGGCGACGGCAGTTGATCAATAGAGCTTAAAGCCGCCCCAGCCAAACTCCCCTATATGCTGCTGAGTAACAGAATCAAAGATGTCTATAAGCATGAATTTCTCAGGATGGCCGGAAAGATAATTCGAAAAGATTTCTACCAATGCCTTTTTTTCGTCAAAATCCATCTCATAAAATGGCTTTCCGACGTAGAGAGCGTGTGGGCGACGGCTGCCGTCAAGACGTAACCAGAGGCGGTACCCGTTGGGGCCAACTGAATCCAACCAGCGTTTATACTCGGCTATTTTGGCTTCCCGCTCTTTGTAATCTTGACCAGCAACAACAAACGGCCACCAAAGCACCGACAGAAGCAGCGCCAGGGCGATCCACACCTTTCTATGAGCCCAACTGCTTCTGCCCACCGTTTGCCTTTTAGCGGATTTTAACTTCTACTCTTCGATTCTTAGCTCTGCCCTCGCTGGTCTGGTTATTAGCAATACGCCTTGCCTCTCCAAATCCCCGAGCGGTAATCCGGCTGGAGCTTACACCCATTTTGATCAAATAGTTCCTGACCGAAGCAGCACGCCTCTCGGATAACCCTTGATTGTACTTCTCCGTGCCAATCCAGTCCGTATGTCCTTCCAGATCAATTCTTTTGTCCCTATTTTCATTCAGGAACTTAACTAAACGATCCAGGATCCTGCGCCCTGTGGGTTTGATATCTATCTTGTCGAAATCGAAAAGCACATCATCAAGGATAATTGTCCTGGATTTGGGAGGTGGTTCGACCCTGGGAGGAGGAGCTGGGGGTGGTGGTGGTGGTGCTTCGACCCTGGGGGGAGGAGCTGGCTTTGGCGGAGGCGGTGGTGCTTCGACCCTGGGGGGAGGAGCTGGCTTTGGCGGAGGCGGCGGTGCCGGCGCAGCCTTAGGCTCTTCGGCAAACAGATAAGCAAGTGAGCCACAAAGTAATGCACCTGTAATTGCCCCGATAGGAATCCCTTGACCTTCACTGATATCGTGGTCGTTTGAGTTGTGTGCAATGACCCCCCCCGCAGCGGCACCCACGACACCACAAATAGCAGCACCTGTAACGGCAGCCTTCTTCCGATAGGTCAACTGCGCACACCCGGTAACAAAAAATAATAGTACAATCAAAGAAGCAAATCTGGCTTCACGCATCTCAACTCTCCTGGGGGAATCAGTGGCAGGGTATTTAACACTATTCACCATATAAAAACAAATAAAAACAACTAACCCTAATCCGAAAATAAATCACGTACCCAGAACATGAGAAATGCGATCATAGAGTATTTGTGTTGTGGGATTGCAAGTCATTTGCACGACTTGCTGGCCACCGATGCGAGCCAAGCGTCCTGCGCGGGCAATGAGCAAGAACCGTAACGTGCGCATGCTGCGCAAGGTATAGGTATAAGTCCGTTTGCGGGAACGAGGCTTGTTGAGGGGGTCAAATGTTGAACTATGGCAGTAGCGGCTTCCCTGTGAAAGCCATCTCAAAATAATTATCATGTTCACAGATTTGTTGTCGAAATTGTACGAATCCACACACACATTGTTTGGCTTTTCTATAATTTTTGTTTTGATCAAGGCTAGAGTAGAGGACAGGCTCAACCATCCTTAGGAAAAGGGGACAGGCTACTTTTCTAACGAACAACTATGCATAGCCCTGAGTCGCGATACTGAGTTCAAAAAAACAAAAGGCACCGGCGGCCTGGTTGGCCGACCCGATGCCCTTTTCAAAGTGCCGGGTATTACCCACTTTTCAGTAACACCATGGATTACCCTCAACCGACCGATTAATCGGCGAATTTGTTGCTATTTATTCCCCTGGTTTTGGAACCATGCCGAGCAATTCGGCACTATACCTCTTTGCCAGGGATATTCACAACCTTCTCAACTAAAAGCGAAAGGCGGAATGAGATCTACTCGCCTCCCAATTTGGCCCAGAAATTGAGCCACTCGCGCGGTTTTAGCACTCGAACGCCATAACGCTGGCCGGGAGGAAAGTCCTTAAGGTTGCCTGTAATAAATGCATCCGCCAAGGCACTAACGGCAACCTCGATGAACATAGTGTCATAGGGATCTGGTAGACGAAGCGGTAAGGGCTCCGGCTGCACGCGCTCGCTGGATCCCCAAATCAAATTCAGGATAAGAGCTACATGAGTTTCAGTTAATCGAAACTCCGGAAGGGCGAGAACATTACGGTATTCATCGAATATGCGGTTATCCAGGGCAAGTGTTACTTGTCGGCCCAGAATGAGATCGAGAATTCGGGCCGGGGGGCCTGCCGGGCGTAGGAGAGCGGACACCAGAACATTGGTATCCAGCACAACCCTCAACGTCTCTCCCCAACCACCCTCCTGCGTCCATTGGAACGGCTCTTACGGACAATGCTTTGAACAGTCCGGTTGGATAATTTATCAAGCCCTTCCGCCACGGCCCTCTGGCGCAGATGTGCAACAGCCGCCTGGGCCCGGCCCTGGCGGAGGGTCGCCAGAACATCCTCCAGGTTGTCCTCGTCGGCAAAGGTCATCACCCCCACCGGCTTGCCATTGGATGTAATGACAAGATCCTTTTCGCGGCGAAGCCGCCTCCAAACGGACCCCGGATTGATGCGAAACTCTCGGCTGGAGACAAATTTCATAGGACACCTCCGCTTGTAGCCATATTAGCTACAGAAACACTACAGCATAGTGGAACAGAAAGCAACTCTCAAAGGATGAAGATGGAAGGACAGTCGTGATCGAGGGCAGTGTCCAGGATCAGGTCTTGTTTCTTGATTTCACTTATCACAAATCATGAGACCCGATCTTTCCTATTAACCTCTGCGCCATTCCAAAAACAAAAGGCACCGGCGGCCTGATTGGCCGAGCCGATGCCTTTGTGAAAGTGCCGGGTATTACCCATTTCTTAGATAACCCCTTAATGAGGCCCGTAGTCTAGTCCCACCGGGTTGGTCTTATCAATTTGAGCTAGCAGGGTCGTGCTTGATAATTACCTATCGAAGGACATTGGCCCGATGATACTCTTGACAGTCTCTTTCGACGTATGAAATAGTCCTCTAAATTTATTGCGTGTGAAATGCTGGAGGCCGAGATCTTTACCCTTGCCATCCAGTGGTTGAGGCTTGGCAATAGTCGTTGACGAAAAGGGGGTCATTATGGGTATCGCCACACGGATTGGAGTGAAAGGTGCAGCTTTACAGATCATCTTCGTGGCAGCTTTGGTGATTAGTCCAGTTGCTGCCCAGGCGCAGGAAGAAGCGGACCTTGTCCTCTTTAATGGCAAGGTCATCACGGCCGATGAAGCCTTCACCGTGGCAGAAGGCCTGGCAGTGAAGAACGGACGGGTATTGAAAACGGGCACCTCAGCGCAGGTTCTTTCTCTGGCCGGATTGAAGACGATCCGGGTAGACCTTAAAGGGAAGAGCGCTATTCCGGGGCTCATCGATACTCACGTGCACCTCTTTGACTATGCCCTCGGCCGCTGGCGAAAGGAGCTGGCCAAAACTGAACCTCTCATGAACGAATTCAAGCCGACCCGGATTAAGGTGGCTTCCGTTGAAGAGGCAGTCACCCGAATTGAGGAGATCGTAAAGGGTGCTGGAAAGGGACGCTGGGTGCAGGTCCAGGTAAGCCCACGGAAGCTGGCCCAGAAGTTTTTTGATTCGGTGACCCTTGAGCAGTTAGACCGAATCTCTCCCATGAATCCCTTGGTTGTTCGATTGGCTGGAACCCAGCGCGCAGATAATAGCCTGGTCCTTAAGGCCCTGCGGGAAAGATATGGGAACCTCCCCTCGGATCTTGTTAAAAACGGCAAGGTGGGCTATCGCCATGGGGCGGGTGTCGCACGGCTCATAACGGCTGACGTTCTGATCAAACGCTGGCAGAATCTGGCCCCTGTTTATAAAAAGGAGCTCGAACTCTGGGCTTCCTTAGGAATCACAACTTGGTCCTCCTCGCTCGTTGCCCTAGGCTCCCAGAAGGCCTATCGTCTCCTGGACCGAAAGAATGAGATGCCCATCCGCTTTGCTTACTCTCACTCTATGGGAAAAACGGCCTTTCCTCAGGGTCCGGGCTTCTACGAACGTCTTGGAGACGTGGCGGGGTTTGGGAGCGACTACTTATGGGATATTGGGGTCTCCCATCAGGGTGACAATCTCATACTCCTCGATTCCATCGTCGGTTCGTGTCCACGAGAGTCCACCGTCGCTGGTCTTGTAAAGTCCGTCCTCGCTTTGAAAGCCAGGAACAAAGTGATCCGTGTGACTGGTATTGAGCTGCACTCCAGTACCAGCGTAGACAACATCGGGATTGACCGGGTGGACATCGAGGGTAGCTACGTTTAGGAATCCTAGCCCCTGGCTGCGAGGTTGCCAGGTGCGCCCTCCATCGCCGCTACGAAAGATGCCGCTGTGGGTCCCCGCGTAGACGACACTGGTATCGGACGGCGCAATGACCACTTCGTGGATCCTGCCGTCTGTGATCCCCTGGGAGGACTCCACCCACGTCTGGCCTCCATCGTCGCTACGGAATACGCCGCCTTCCGTGTGCCCGGCGAAGAAGAGGGCCGGTCTCAATGGCGTATTGGCAATACTGTATATCTTGCCCCTCCCCAGGTCCCCAGTGGGTAATTCGGCTGTCCATGTCAGCCCGGAGTCGGTGCTCCTAAAAATACCGGTGTTGCTTCCGGCAAGCACCACTTTCGGGTCGTCGGTAGCCACGGCAAGGGAATAAACAGCGCCAAAATCCGCCCCTTCCCACACCCTCTCCCATGTGGACCCGGTGTCGTCGCTCCGGTAGATTACGGCGGTACCGCCGGCCACGGCAAATCCGAACTGCTCTCCCCCGGTCGCCGCGTAGATGATGTTCGGCTGAGAGGCGGCCTGGGCCAGGGCATTGAATTGGGCATCGCCCCGCTCAAACCCGGCCGCAGAGGTAAGCACTGGCTGCCAGGAACGGCCGCCATCCTCAGTGCCGTACACGTTGTTCTCCAGCGTCGAATACAGGGCGAAGTCCGGATTGGTTGGGTGCACGATCAGGTCGGACGGGTGGGAAGTGTGGCTGACCCGTTGCCAGGTCCTACCGGCGTCGGAGCTCTTCCACACCGTCATATCGTTGGCGTCGAACACCGCATATACCACTTTGGGGTCCGAGGGGGCGATCCGAATACGGGTCGCCTCGCCCGACTGCAAACCGGAGAGAAGCTCCCACCGAAGCTCGGCACAGACCCCACCCTCAAACTCCTGG
>JACZXR010000168.1 GCA_022571535.1 Deltaproteobacteria bacterium
ATTCAATGCAAACCCCACCTCTTGAGGCGGGCACAAAGCCGATGGGGTTTCCCCCGTGGAGTCGCGGTCCATTACTCCACAGGGGGGAGAAGCGGCAGCTCTCCCTATTAGTCGAACACGGGGATTCAAACCCCGTGTTCGATATGACTTGGTTTCCGAGAGAAGGGGAAAACAGGAGTTGAGGCTGCTTTTAGCTATTTATGAGATTCCCGCGATCCGCATCCTTGTGGAAACAATGAAAATTAGTCCATAATAAGATGGTTGAGTCACTATGGATAAAACCTCTCTTAAAGAGAAGCTTGCGCTGACCCGCTGGGCGGAGATCGTACGAAATCGCTTCCGCCGAAATCCGGTAGAGGCAGGAAACCCCGTTCGGGACAGCGCCAGCGGTAAAGTTGAGCCCGCCGCGGGCGAGGAGACCTCCGGTGGGGAGACCAAGAAGGTTCACTCCATATCCCGGTTCATCAGACGACGCACCGAAAAACTGCCGCACCTGAGCGAGCTAGAAGAGCGCAAGCGCCGCCTGGTGATGGGGGGCGGTGAGAAGGCCATTATGGCCCAGCACGAGAAGGGCAAACTCACTGCCCGCGAGCGCCTGGACATGTTGCTTGATAAAGGAACCTTCGAAGAGATCAACCTCTTCGTTACCCATCGCATCGAAGACTTTGGGCTGGGCCGTAAGGAGATCCCTGGAGACGGCGTGGTCACCGGCTCGGGTACCATCGACGGCCAGCGCGTCTACGTGAGCAGCGAGGACTTCACCGTTCTAGGCGGCAGCCTCGGCGAGATGCACGCCAACAAGATCTGCAACGTGCTGGAGATGGCCCTGAAAAACGGTGTGCCCTTCATCCAGCTCAACGATTCCGGCGGCGCGCGCGTCCAGGAGGGGGTGGCAGCTCTCAACGGCTACGGCAAGATGTTCCGGCTGAACACCCGGAGTTCGGGTGTGATTCCCCAGATATCGGTCATTCTCGGCCCATGCGCCGGCGGCGCGGTGTACTCTCCGGCCATCACCGATTTTATCATTATGGTAGACCGGATCAGCCACATGTTCATCACCGGTCCCAACGTGATCAAGGCAGTGACCGGCGAGCAGGTTGACTTTGAGGAGCTGGGCGGCGCCCGCACACACAACAAACTCTCCGGGGTGGCGCACTTCATGGCGAGCTCTGAAGAGGAGTGTATGGCGCTATCGGCGGACCTCCTCTCTTACTTGCCCCCCAACAGCCAGGAGAGCCCGCCGGAGCGCTTACCCTACGACGAGAATCTGAAAGAGAATCCCGACATCGACCGGCTGGTACCCCTAAACCCTGCTCAGACCTACGACGTGCACAACATCGTAAAGGCGGTCTTCGACGACGGAGAGTTTCTGGAGGTGCAGGCTCACTATGCGAGGAACATTGTGGTGGGCTTCGCCCGTCTAATGGGCATGTCCGTGGGGGTGATAGCCAATCAGCCGAAGGTTCTGGCTGGCTGCCTGGATATCAACGCGGCGGACAAAGCGGCCCGGTTCATTCGCTGCTGCGACGCCTTCAACATACCGCTGATAAATCTGGTCGACGTGCCTGGCTTCCTGCCGGGAGTGGCCCAGGAGCACAGCGGCATCATCCGCCATGGCGCCAAGATGCTTTACGCCTACGCCGAGGCCACCGTCCCCAAAATCGCCCTGATTATGCGCAAGGCTTACGGCGGCGCCTACGTCGCCATGTGCAGCAAGGACTTGGGCTACGACCGCATCATGGCCTGGCCCAGCTCCGAGATAGCGGTCATGGGTCCCGAGGGGGCAGCCAATATTATATTCAAGCGGGAGATCGAGGAGGCCGAGGACTCGGAGGCCGAGCACCTGCGCCGCACCAAGGAATTCCGGGAAAAATTCGCCAACCCTTACGAAGCCGCCAAGCTGGGCCTGGTGGACGCGGTCATTCAGCCACGGGAGACGCGCCTCCGCCTGCTGCGCGCCCTGGAAATGCTGCGCGGGAAGCGGGAAGTCGGCCCCCAGCGCAAACACGGCAATATTCCCCTGTAGAGAGTCGCACAGCGAGCAGGTCCGTCTCCTTATCTGGGAGACGAGTCGGGTAATACTGAGTGATAAGGAGGGCAAAAACCCCATCAAACTAAGGCTATCGCCTCAAGGAGATGCTACCGAGAGCTAAGGATTGGCACATGAAGTTGGCACAAAACCGGAACGTTTTACCCAGGGGGGGGTCTCCGAGATCGGCCTGGTCTCTTAAACGTATGCTGGCCTCACCTAGAAGAATTTTTTTTGCATCTTATGGGGTCCCATCGCTGAAATTTCTTTTAGGGTTTCCTGGGCCGGACCCTTATAGATCAGCCCTAAAGTTTTATTCCGACATCCAGAGATTCCAGAGGCTCAAGAACTTGCCAAAGATCCCCTCGGAGATCCAGTCCTAGTGCGGACCTGCGAGGCGCAAAAAAGGCTTCGAGCTACTCCACCCTTGCCATACCCCTTACCAGAGGACTTATGTTGCTCAGATAGTGATCTATTCCGTTGTCCTGACCTAAAACGGGCATTTCTGAAAGGGTAGAGGTGCCCGGTGGCTGCAGTCAGAGTCTCCTGGGTGGCCTGGGGTTTGATAATTGCCATATGGCAATACCCCCCTTATCCCCCCTTCACCAGGGCAGTTATCTCAGGAACTCCCCAGCCCGTAGGTCTCTCCTGAGCTAGAATGGGCATTCACAACATGCCCTCCGTACTAATCGTTGTGGTCAATCCAGCGTTGCTTGATTAACTCATTGTCAGATGCCCTTGACAAGCGTGAAAGCGGCTGGTCTTTTCTGGGAAGAGCAACCGGTACACGAAGGTTTTTATGAATTCAACAATTGAAATTTTTATCACAGCTATTTTGGCTGCCATTCTCACAGCGGCAGGAGTTTGGTTTATATTGAAGTCGTATCTTATCTGGATTCCCAGACAGATGGTTAACGTGCGAAACTGGGATCGTCTGGTCTTGTCGTCACCTGAGGCGGTTTACTGTTATCTGGAAGAACACAAGGATGATGAAATAACGTACCAGTTGGCCGAGGTATTAGTAGAAAGAAATGATGAGGTGATTAACCTCGCAATTGCACGTTTTACAAAAAATCAGGCAATTTTGAAAAACCTTTTTAAGTCAACAAATGATGAAGCAATTAGATACGCAGTTTTGTCTAATCCTAATTTTCCCTTCGGCTGAACACTGGGTCCTCCATTACCACGATAATTTACTTGCCATATGCTAGCAATACCCTCACAACTTCACCGACCAGCATGGGAAAAAACAGCAAATCAGCCTAGTTGCTGAGGCAAGGAAGTGGACCCTTATTAGGCCCCCTCTCCTCACGGTGTAGGGGGTAAGTAAATCTGCACCGCTCTTGGTTAACTGGCCTTGACGATTCCTCTTTTAATCACCAGTTCGACAGAGGTGAAAATGAGTCAAATCTAATTGGGCTCGGACCCGCTCTGGGCCTGGGTTTGCTCGGTTTTAGACCCCCAGGACTCAATTAAAGAGCTATTGAATTGCGTCTTGTGCAGTTAGTGGCTCTTCTGAAGCAGAAACGGCGGCCTGCTGTGGACCGCCGCTTCTGGAAGAGTTCGTTTCTTCTCCTCGGTTACCTAGTTCTTATGACCTCTGCCTAGTCCTGCCCCACCACCATGTTTGGAAAGCCCAGAGCCACCTCCAAGACCGCTTGTGATCCCGATAGAAGCTCCAACGGATCGACCAGAGCCGGAGACAATACCTCGGCCATAGCCATGCCCGCTGCCAGTCGTGATCACACTGGAAGACCCTACCGATCGGCCAGATCCGGTAACAACTGCGCTCTTTCCATGGGTCTTGTTGACACTAATAGATCCAAAAGCTCGGCCAGAGCCGGTCACAAGCCCCTTACCATTCCCATTGTTGCCTACAACATTACCAGACTTACCAGCAGACTTGCCGCTACCGGTGACAACTCCACCCTCCGTGGAAACCGTCTGACCGTCAACATCAACCACTCCACCCTCTGTTGTGGTAGCAACAATGGTCTGGCGACCACTTATTATAGGCCCCAATTTATAGCCTAGCTCATGGGCAATCTGCCCCCAACCCATGCCCTCGCTTCTCATGGTCAGGATCCCCTGTATCTGTGTGGTGGTAGCCGTTGTCCCGCTGCCAGTTGTGATGCTGCCACCCAACAAGGCTGCACTGAGCTGGTCAGATGTCGGCTGGTCGATATTATAGTGACTTAGTTGCGCCTTGGCCAAGGCCAGAGAGATGCGGACATTACCAAGACCCATTTTCCCGGTTGGGGGGTTTATCGTGGTTGTAGTGGTTAGTGGTGTACCCGCGGTCGTTACGCCGGAATCCGTTGGCGTTGAGCTGGGGTCCGTTGTGTTTAAAGTAATGGGTGTGCCATTGCGCAGACCAGTAACCACTGCTGTGGCATCATCTCCGAGAAAAGAGCTGAACTCGCTGCTTACCTTATTGATACTGGTAGCCTCTGTACCCAAGGTCAGGTCTGTCTGGGCCTGACTCTGCCTCGGATCATCGAGAAGGGTCTAATTACCAAGGCTGAGTTCATGCAGAAGCTATCTACGGAGAGGGCCGTGTATCAGGCGATGTTGGGGAAGGTGTGATGAGTGTATACCGGATTTTCGCATAGACCGCCTAGTCCGCAAGGGGTTGAAAAAAACTGTTTGGGTTAATGCGAGACATACGGGTGACCACGTTAACGAAGCCAGTAACCAACAATTACGCCGCCGATTTCAGTTATGCTTGAGACCGCTCTGGGCCTGAGATTGCTCGGTATCCAATTTTGGCTTTGTTTGACCATTATGGTGCAAATTTGTACTTGACGGTGCCTGCATTTTATTGCCCCGTCTGTGATAAAGGAAAATCACTTGTCAGTTCAGTAGGTTGTAGATTCCGACTGTTTTAGAACGGTTGGCATAAGGATTGCCATTCCTCTTTAGGCAACACGATTTCATCAAGGAGGGATTCGGCTATGGCACTTTGGGGACAGACCACGGAGAAAGAGCAATTTCACGAAACCGAGTTGGCTCAACCTTCCTTACAGCAGCACTCCGAAGATAAGGAATTTATTATCGCCCCGGGTCTCATCGTCGAGGGGAAAGTCGAGGGCACGGGACATGTGCGGATCGCCGGTCGCTTCAAGGGGGACATTCACGTGGAAGGTGATGTGACCGTCGAACAAGGGGCTCACATCACAGGATGTATTTGGGCTGAAAATATCGTTGTCCGAGGAGAAGTGGAGGGAGACATCCACGCGACATCGCGGGTGGGACTTACGAACTTCGGCGTGCTAAATGGGGACTTGAAGGCGTCATTGTTGACGGTAGCCACCGGTTCGCGCATACGTGGGAAGGTAGAGATTGGGGGGGACGAGCGAGGCGACAAGGTAATCCCTATCCGGGGGGGCGAGTCTAGTCTATAACTCCGGTGTGTTCTTTCCTGGGGTTTTTTTTCGGGTCTTACAGACGGAGGATGAGACAATGAGAGCTGAGAAACGGAGGGTGGGTCTCAGAGAGACCCTGGTAGGCATTGTCATCACACTTTTCACTTTCGCAAGCGCGCCGGCAGGCAAGGAGAAGGACACCATGACCGTTGCGGATGGAAACCGTGTTTCCATTGAGTACACCCTGACCCTTCCAGACAAAACCCCAGTCGATACCAACGTAGGGAAGGAGCCCTTGACCTACACTCAGGGAGGGCAAGAAATTCTGCCGGGTCTACAAAAGGCGCTTCTCGGTCTTAAGGAGGGAGAAACAAAGAGGGTAACCCTCTCTCCAGAGGAAGGGTACGGGCCTGTGAATCCCAACGCTCTTCAGGAAGTCAACAAAGACCTTATTCCCGAAGAAGCTCCTAAAGTGGGTACACCGCTGGTGACAAGAGACTCTTCCGGCCGCCCACGCCGTCTGCGCGTCCAGGAAATCAAAGAGGAGACGGTAGTCCTGGATTTCAACCACCCCTTGGCGGGCAAGACCTTGATCTTTGATGTAAAGGTCCTTAAGATCAAAGATTCTCCCCAATAATGGCTG
>JACZXR010000169.1 GCA_022571535.1 Deltaproteobacteria bacterium
CCTAAAACAGAAAAGCGTGAAGAATGCCTCGGCCCTGGTGGGCAAGTCTTCTGTTTGGGGGCAGTACTTTACAGGCTATGGGGTCAACACGGTCAACGAGGCCAGGACAATCATGAATCTGACAATTGCCAGGAAGGAACGGAAGGAGACCCTCTGGGACATCCAGGCTGCCATTGAAAAGGAAGCCAGGGCGACCATTCCGGATCTCGATGTCCTCTTTTTCCAGCCTATTGCGCCCACACCTGTGGCTGCGGCCAGGGCACCGGTTGAGATCCTGGTCAAAGGGCCTGAGCTGGACCAGGTCTATGCCTATGGCAAGCAGATTCTGGAGATGGCCAAAACGCAGTCCCGCGGCCTTCACAGCCCTTACCTGGACAAGGACTATGGGGTCCCCCAGTTAAGCGTGGAGGTGGATAAACCCAGGGCGAGGGCGATGGGCCTGACTGTCCAGGATGTGGTAGGCCAGGTCTATTACGCCATCAACGGGGGCTTTACCAAAACCTTCTTTAACCCCGAACCCATGCTCTATCACAGCCGGATACTGATTCGTTACAGGGAAGATCGGCGGTCAACACCGGATGACCTGGAGGACCTGAAGATTGCCACCCCATCGGGTAAGATGGTGCCCCTGAAATCCCTGGCCCGGATCCGCAGAACGGTCGGATACGACCGGATCCACACCTATGATACCCTCTATGCCGCAAGTGTTTTGGGATATTACAAGGAACTGGGGCTGAAGGAGACGACCATGAGTCTGATGATGCCGGCCAAGATGCAGTTGAGCCTGCCCAGGGGCTATGCCGTGGGGCCGGCCGGGCTCATGGGAACCATGCTCAGGGCCTTCAATGAGCTTCAGATGGGTCTTAAGATCGCCCTGCTGGGGCTCTATCTCCTTCTGGTAATTCAGTTTCGCTCCTTTGCCATTGGCCTGGTCCTGATGCTGGCGATTCCTCTTCAAGGTGTGGGAAGCCTGGGGGCACTCTATCTCCGCGGGATGGCCTGGTCGCCGCCGGTCCTGTGGGGGATGGTCCTTCTGGCGGGGGTTGTCATCTCCAATTCTATCCTGGTGGTGGACCAAATCATACACCTGCGCGGCCTGGGGATGGAACGGGAGGAAGCCGTCAGGACTGCCAGCATGCTCAGGCTCCGGCCGGTTTTGATGACTACCATCACGACTGTAATCGCCATCCTGCCGGTGGCGATCAATCCGCCGCCTGCTACCGAGCAGTTCCGTAACATTGCCACCGGGATCAGCGGGGGATTGATTACCTCTACGATCATGACCTTGATTGCCATCCCTGTAGCCTATTTGCTTATGGATGACATCGTGACCTGGCTGAGGCGTTTCTATCTGGATGAGCGATTTACACTGAAGCAGACTGAGAACCCCTGAAAGGAGGTGTTGAACGGTGAGGGGATGAGGTTTTTATGAGAGGAAAGAACTAGCCCTGTGCATTTTTCAAAACTAGATTCACTTGAAAGGAGACAAAAATGAAGATGATTGATGAAACTAAAAGACAGTTTACCCTGGTAGGCCTTTTCGCCGCTCTACTGCTATTATCCCATCTCGTTCTGGCAGCTCCGGTATCGGCGGTCTCGGGTGTGATTGAGAAGTTCTCGGCCAATAGCTTTGACCAGACCGTCCAGAAAATCAAGAAGGGCATTACGGCCAACAGACTTGTTCTGCTCAAGGAGCTTGACCACCAGGCGATGATGAAGATGGTCGGCGTGAACGCCAAGAAGTCCAAGAGCTTTGAGGTCTTTCACCCACGTTATGGAAAGAAGATCCATGCCAAGGACCTGAATGCCTTCATTGCGGTGCCAATCCGCATCATGGTCCAGGAACGCGGCAGAAAGGTGGTGGTTACCTACCAGGAGCCTTCGGCACTGCTTGCTCCATACAAGGGGCTGGGTGGACTGGGAAAGGATCTGGACAAGTTATTCGCCCAGATCGTTGATGGGGCGGTCAAGTAGGCCGGGACAAAATCTGGACAGGGCATTGAAATTGCTACAACTTTGTTAGCGAGTGAAGTGCACGCAAATGATCGATCTGAGACAAAGGCGAGGGGCTCGAACCACGGTGGCGATCTTCTTCTTCCTATCCGGTGCGGCGGGCCTCATCTATGAAATCGTCTGGATGCGGCAGCTTACCTTATTGTTTGGCTCCACGATCTTTGCCGTCAGTGCGGTCCTCACGGCCTTTATGGGAGGACTGGCCCTGGGGAGTTTTCTCTTCGGGAAGTTGGCTGGTAGAATGTCGTATCCCCTCTTGACCTACGGTCTTCTGGAGGTAGGGATCGGCCTCTACGCGCTGCTGCTTCCGGTGATTCTTGAAGTCCTCACCCCGTTTTATCGCCTGGTCGCACAAGGCTTCTCCCCGTCATTTTATCTATTCAGCCTTCTGAGGTTTTCTCTGGCCACAGGAATTCTCCTGATCCCGACGATCCTGATGGGCGGGACCCTTCCCATTGTCAGCCAGTGGTACACTCAAACAGTGAAGGGAATAGATTTTGCCGTCGGGCGACTCTACGCCTTCAATACCTTCGGCGCCGTTCTGGGAGTGGTCGGGGCAGGCTTTTTCTTCCTCCCCTGGTGGGGAATGGAGGGGACAACCTATATCGCCGTTCTTCTCAACCTAACCATCGGTATTGTCCTGATTGGTCTGTTCAAGATATTGGAACGTGGGAGAGAGGTACCCGAAAACCACGGGGAGGTTCTCGACCGGGACAACGTCACAACAAACCGCACCGATAGGGGCCGTTGTTCTCCTTGTGCTTGTAGCCTACGGCCTCTCAGGCTTTGGGGCCTTGGCCTACGAGGTTATTTGGACAAGGGTGCTGGTTCTTCTCCTCGGTTCTTCTACGTACGCCTTCACTCTCATGCTGGCGACCTTCCTGAGCGGCCTTGCCCTTGGGAGTTACCTGATCTCCAGGGTGGCAGACCGACTGCGCTCCCCCCTGGCCATCTTCGGCCTACTCGAAATCGGCATCGGGTTGACAGCCCTGTGGGGGATGTTTCAGTTTGAGAAGCTACCTTTGCTCTACCTCTCCCTCTTTCAGACGCTCTCAGCTAATCCAGCGCTTCTGATCCTGGGCAAGTTTCTGCTCTCCGCCTTAATTATTTTTCCCCCAACATTGCTGATGGGAGCTGTGTTTCCTGTCATTGTCAGACTTTGTAATGAGAGAAGCCGCACGGTCGGCCTTTCGGTCGGGAGGGCTTACGGGGTCAGTACGATCGGTGCCATTGTAGGTTCGTTCGCCGGCGGCTTTCTAATGATCCCGTTTTTGGGCATCCAGGCCAGCCTCACGTTGCTCGTCATCCTCAATCTTGCCCTTGGCTTGATCCTCCTCTTCTGGAGCCGGGAAAGGGTTATGGTCCTGAGCGGCGTCGGGGCTGCCGTGATCCTTGGTATCATAATGGTCGCCTTTCCCCCATCCTGGAACCGTCTGGTGATGGCCAGTGGGGTCTATCAGACGGCGCCGGTTCTCCTCAAGCTCTATCCCACGCCGGAAGAGGCCATGCTCCTGTTCAACGGCTACGAGGAACTCTTCTATAAGGAAGGCTGGAACAGTACCTTGACTGTCTTCCGAAAACCCGACCTCGCCAGAAGGCCACATATTGCGATGGCCATCGATGGAAAAATCGATGCCTCAACCTCCAGGGATATGTCCACCCAGGTACTTTCAGCGCACCTGCCCCTCATGGTGGCAGAGCATGGGCGGAATGTGCTTGTTGTGGGCTATGCCAGCGGAGTGACGGTCGGTAGTGTCCTCTTGTATCCCGTGGAGCAAGTGGTGGTTGCAGAGATCGAGCCGGCAGTCATCGAGGCCTCCCGTTATTTTGATAGAGTAAATCATCAACCACTAGAGGATCCGAGGGTCCGTCTGGTCTTGGATGACGCACGGCATTATCTGGGGCTCACCGATGAACGCTTTGATGTTGTCATCTCGGAGCCTTCCAACCCTTGGATGAGTGGGCCGTCCAGGCTTTTCACTCGAGAGTTTTTCAAGTTGGGTAAGGAGCACCTGACACCTAATGGCATCTTTGCCCAATGGATCCAGATGTACGGGATGAAACCTGAACTCCTGAAAGCGCTGGTCCGCACCTTCCATGCCGTTTTTCCTGAGGTTCTCATCTTCCGGGTCTCACAGGCAGACCTCCTGCTTCTGGGTGCTGAGAGGCCTCTCCTGATGGATTACCAACGGATCACACAGTTAATGGGGGTTGCTGGGATCCGCGCTGATCTAATGCGTGTCGGAGTGCGAGATCCTCTGGACCTTCTGATGAAATTTAAGCTGGGACCTAAAGAAATCGAAGCCTATGTAGGAGCCGGGCCTCTCAATACCGACAATAATGGACTCGTCGAATTTGAAGCGCCCAAGACGATATACGTCGATACGATCGCTGAGAATAATGAAAGCATTGAAAGCGCCTCCCAGGGTATGGCGGCGTACATTAAGGGGATCGGTGACGCTCCTTTAGAGCAGGTCAATTTTTATTTAAAGCTGGCGAGAAGGTTTCTTGAAGAGAAACATGACCGCAAGGCGGAGGCCCTGGTACAAATGAGCCTCTCGCTAAGCGAGGGCGCTGAAGCCTATTGGTTACTCGGTCGGATCCAGGCACAGCGGGGATTCCATCTCACGGCCCGGCAACTCTGGAATCAAGCCCTGCAACTGGATCCCACCCACGAAGAGACCCTCCTGAGCCTGGCCCGATATGACCAGGACCGTGCCCATTTTCAAGAGGCTGGACGATACTTGGCGACAGCAGTTGAGGTGCATCCCGGAAAACCATGGCCTCGTTATTACAACGGCGTGAATCTCTTTTATTTGGGCTCCTATGATAAGGCCTCTCGTGAGCTCGAGGCCTTTTTGAAGATCTCACCAGATAAGGAAGAGCCTCATCACGTCCTGGCCCGCTATTACCTATTCCAGGTCTATGACAGGGGAGGCAAACACGAGCGGGCTGCCGCTCACCGGGTCCTGTTGATTCAGCGTCTGCGGGAATTAAGAAACCGGCTGGAGTGGGACGAGGGGGAGGAGGAGCTTGATCGGCTCTTGAATCTTATTCGGCATCATGACGAGCTAGCGGTATTCCATCAAACGGAGCAGAAGTTGAGACTCCTAGTGACCCAGCACGTCACCGATCCGCTGGCCCACTACCTGAGAGGTGTAAGCCTCTACTTTCTAGGCTATGCTGAGGAGGCAGCTCAGGAACTCAAAACGGTCCTGAAGGTGTTGCCGCTTGGAGATGACAGTGCCCGGACACGTCACTATCTGAAGCTCATTTTCGCTGGGCGACAAGATCTTAAAGGTGCTTCCAGTACGCGAGCAAGCGTCCCCCAAAACACATATTAATAAAACACGGATGGATGTTCAAATCGATAATAGTGGCTGACACTCTTTTATGAAGACTTTCCTAAAAATTCTTTTGGCGGGACTCCTTCTTTCGATCTGCTGTGGG
This sequence comes from Deltaproteobacteria bacterium, assembly GCA_022571535.1. Lineage (GTDB taxonomy): Bacteria > Desulfobacterota > Binatia > UBA9968 > CAXXLF01 > JACZXR01. The sequence continues at coordinate 5,464 of JACZXR010000169.1, forward strand.
GTACTGTTTTGGGGAGGATAGACAGTCACGGAAATATAGGGATCCATGAGTAGGTCACAGGTTGTGGCAGCGTTAAGCAGAAAAAACTTGTGTAGATGAGGAGCCAGATGGTTATTCGTAGGGTTCGGCTCACTATTAGAGACATGACATGAGAGAAGTGTGTCTCCCGTGTGGAGGATATCCTCAAAGATCTCCGGGGAGTTGTTGATGTGCGTGCCAAGCTCTTAGAAAATAATCTGGGCGAGGTTGAGATTCTTTATAGCCCGGAGGAGACCACGTTGAAGGATCTTAAAATTACTGCCTCAACGGCGGGCGGTGAGCGGCATAGTTTTACGGTGATTGCTGCTAGGGAGGATCGTTAGGCCAGATGATCAAGGGAACTTGTAAGTCGGTCTTTATTCCTGTCTCTGCTCAATTGCCATAGGCTCCGGTCCGTGGAGCGGTGTTAATAAGCGATCGAAGAACCAAGAGGTACCATCATCAACATGGAAGGAAAGAAAATACGATGAACAAGCAACCACAGAGACGTAAAGGATACATGAACCTG
>JACZXR010000170.1:0-3741 GCA_022571535.1 Deltaproteobacteria bacterium
CGTTTCCCGGCATCGAGCAGACCACCCTCGCCGAGGTCGGCGGCAAGGGCTATTCGCTGATCCGGATGATCGAGGCGGGTTTGCCCGTTCCGCCCGGTGCCGTGCTTACCACCGAGTTCTTCGCGCCTTGGTTCGACGAGATTCAAGCGTCCGCGGCTTGGACGGCGCGACCGCCGCCCCCGCCCACCGCGCCAACGTTCCGCCCGGGCTTGGCCGTGGGCTTCGCGAACAGCTCGAACGCGACAAGTAGATCGATCAGTTCGTCCTGCGATCGCACCCCGATCGCGCCGGCCTGGCGTGCCATTTCAGTGAAAACTTGGACAAGGTATTTGCTCTTTCAGGTGCCCGGATGGATCCTCGCTGCTGTCATCTTACTGGGGCTGAGGTATTGGATCGGCCTTCCCCTCTGGATCGCCATCGGAGCATTCTCCCTCTGGGTGATTAAGGACCTTGGATTTTACCCCTTGCTTCGCAAGGCCTATGAGTCCAGCCCAAAAACAGGCGCCGATCAGCTGGTCGGACTTCGGGGTGTAGCACGGGAGCAGCTCGACCCTTGTGGGTACGTTCATGTGCGCGGGGAGCTATGGCGCGCCGAGACAGAATCAAGCGATAGGCCCATCTCGGCAGGAAGCCCGGTCAGGGTCGTGAGAGCAAACGGAATGACGTTGATTGTAACTACGGAGGGATCTGGCGCCACCGGTTCTGGAAGAAACGGGGAGATGGAAACATAGATGGAGCAACTTTCACTGAGTCCTCACGGTGGTTTTTTACTGGCGGTTTGTTGCCCAAAAGATGGTATGGTGGTGAGAGACATTTACCCCGTACCACAGAACGCCCCGTGCGTAAGCGCGGGGATGAATGTTCCGACCTCCCTGTAAGGGCAGCGCCCCAAAGCCACGGACGTAAGTCTGTGGTACGGGGTTTACTGCTCGGCACGCAGGGTGAAATCTCCCGTTTGCAGAAGGCATTTTCGCTGATCACACCACCGTATATTACGCAATTTGCGTAATACCACAGTGTACCCGGCCAGTGATGCAATTTCCGGGCTGTGGGTTATGTGAAAAGACTCCCCTTTAAATTCCTCTGATGGTAAACATGCCTAACTGTGAAGCGGCTGAGATGCTTCGATGCTAAGTCCTGCCCTTTTTTCAGCTGAGCGACCTCTCTGACTTGCAATAATTCGCTTATAAGCTAAAATATTTTTAAGTGGAGATCCGGCATTATCTCACGGCGCCGGGCAAGGACCCGTACCAGCAGTGGCTAGATAAACTGAAGGATCTGAAAGGTCGAGTTGCTATTCAGCGTCGGATTGACCGGTTAACAGATGGGAATTTTGGTGACCACAAGTTCTGCCAGGACGGAGTGTGGGAGTTAAGGTTCGACTTCGGTCCCGGTTACCGGGTGTATTACACCTTGGAGGGAAAGACCATCGTCCTTTTGCTTTGCGGCGGCTCGAAACGCACTCAGGCGGAAGACGTAAAAGAAGCCGTTAGATATTGGCGCGATTACCAGCGGAGGCAAAGATGACACGGAAGTCAAAACCAGCAGCATCCCGTAACCACGAAGACGCGACGGTGGAGAGTTTTCGCAAAGACCCGGCGTTTGCAGCCGAGTATTTGAACTCTGTCCTCGAAGACGGCGACCAAAAGGAGTTGATGCTCGTCCTACGTCGTATGGCGAAAGCTCTTGGCGGTGTGTCAAAACTTGCGAAGGAGGCAGAGTTGAACGTCAATACCCTCTACCGAACGCTTTCGCCGAAAGGTAATCCGGAGCTGAAGAGCTTGAGGGCTCTTTTACGGGCAATGGGAATGCAGCTTACGGTTCGCCCACTGCGGAAACGCGTGGCATGAATAGGGATCTACCGGCACAAAGAGCAGTGGCCTTTGAGACGTTGGAGAACAGCCTCTTGACGCTACACCTTTGCCAAGTATGTATCTCACAACGAGGCGCAAAGAAAGCACAGAAGTCCGACCATTTAGTCTTGACACATTAACCCTTTGCTGAGTAAGTAAGGGCCATCTATGGCACGCCGACCTGCTAAGAAAACCATAGAATCGCGTCTGGTGGGAGTAGAGCGGGGCATCAGATCACTCCAAGCGAACGACACTACGATTATCACGATTATAAAGGATATGCAGGAAGGGTTCGCCCGCATGGAAAACCGCCTTGAGCAGGTTTACAACCACGTCGATGGATTTATGAAGCTTCACGAGACACTCGATATCGAGTTCCGGGTTATCAAAGAGTAGATGCGGCGCCTCGAGGAGCGTGTAGAGCACTTGGAAGCTGCTGGAAGAAGCTAAACCCACTCTTTTCCCCCTTTTAAGTTCCCTTTCTCCTCTTTCGGACATTTCCTGCTGTCCGACGAAGCATGTTACATCAACAGCGCCAACATCCATCTGGGGGGAGCGTCGAGAATTTAAATCGAAAAATGGTGCAATATCTCACAGGCGAGATAAGGGATCGGGAGTCTTTTACGACGGGAAAGCCTCCATACGACCTGCTTGCGCGTACACGCAGGCAAGTAGAAGCGGTGGGTCACGCCGCGTCGTGCTCGCATTCTTAGCCCTTCGATACGGCCCTTCGGGCCTACTCAGGCCAGGCGGTGGATCTCCAAGAAGCCACGAGCGAGCCTGGCATCCGCGTTGCCGAATATTGTCTGGTGATCAATCAGTGGCATCTGCTTTTATGGCCGCGGGGAGATAGACAGCGCTCTGATGCCATGTTGGGGGTTAGGTGAAAAGACCCCCTTTTAATTCGACCGAACATCCGAAAAGTACAATCTTCCCTTTTTCCCTCCGTGGTTAATAAAGAGGGGTCTGCTACACCGGTTTGGTCATTTCTTGACTACGCCGTTTTGGCCAGAGGCCTTACAGACGGGATCTTGTCTGCTGTGAGGGGTTCTACGGCAGACTCTGGCACCATTACCACAGCGATGCTCTCACCAACCGCATTAAAGACTTCGAGAGCGTAACCGTCCTCGGTGTTCTTGCCGGGCAGGTGTTCAACTATTGTTGCTACGTCACCTTTGCGCAGTCCTTGGTCAGGGATGTCTATCTTTAGAGCTACTCGTTTGAACAGATCTATTTTCATCGCCCTGCCTCCTTATCCGGTACCAGAGTGACAAATCTGGTTTCTCCGGTGGCGTGAAGGCCGATCCAGACAGTGACCACGTCGAGGATCGTACCGTTCGGGCCTTTCAGTTGGCCTTTGATATGATACATCTCACCATACTGGGTTGTTCGGATCAAGAGCGCGTCTCCCTCCTCGACCTCGCGCCGCAGATCCCTCTCCAGCTCACGCCAGGTTTGCAAGGAATAACCGGCGAGCGCTAAGAAACCGGACTTGTCATCTTCGGCCCGAGGCCTGAGAAGATATTCCTTTATTTTCCTCCCGTTGATGATCGCGCCTTGGGGGAGCTTCACCCCTGCAATTCTACAATATGCCCTGCATAGGACAAGAGATATTTTTGTAGCTAAAGAGTCATGAAATCAACCGGTTTCAGCTTGTCAGCCCAAGCGTGTGTGGTGCGGGAGTCCGGTGAATCTTGACGGCTAGGATAGCGCCCGAGATTGTAAAGTCGTAAATGCCTGGCCCCGCGGCGCAACTTGCCTTTGAGGTCCCGCCTCAAAAAGGTTCCTGCCACCTTTTCCACACCTGCGCAAGTTTGGCAAGTCCGACATATCTCTGTCCTTAGATTTTGTTCTTGACAAATTGTAGCTTATACGCTACGCTTCCACT
>JACZXR010000170.1:3823-5901 GCA_022571535.1 Deltaproteobacteria bacterium
GTGCCCTTTCAACAAATGGCTTGATTCGCTACAAGACCGGCAAGCAAGGGCTAGAATTCGTACGAGAATCAACCGTGTTCGACTCGGAAACTTAGGCGATTGCAGATCAGTCGGTGGTGATGTGCTGGAACTCAAAATCGATTATGGACCTGGCTATCGTGTTTACTGCGGGCAGTTTGGAACCAAGTTGGTCATTCTGCTGTGTGGCGGGGAAAAGAGTTCACAAAGTGACGATATTAGGAAAGCTATCGAATATTGGGAGAACTACAAAAGTAGGAGTCAATGATGGCTAAAAGCAGAAGTTATAGAAGTGATCTGTTGGAATCACTCAAGGACCCCGTTGAAGCTGCAGAATACCTGAACGCTGCATTAGAGGATGGCGAACCTGAAGTGTTTCTCCTGGCTTTGAGAGATGTTGTGGATTCGTATGGTGGAATGAGCAAGTTGGCGGCGTCTACTTCGCTTAACAGGGAAAACCTTTACAGGATGCTCTCAAGCAAAGGAAATCCAGAGTTTTTCAGTTTGTTTGCCGTCCTCAGCGCCGTCGGCTTCCGATTAGCAGTGGAGTCGAAGACTTCGTAGCTATCAATAACCAGTAGGACGGCTAAAACGCTAGTTCTTCATACCCGTGCGACTAAAGTGAAAGAACCGACACCGCAGTATGCGCTGGCAGCCGATACAGATTTTCACCAAAGGGCTGAAACAGCACTTAGAACGTCCGACGATCAAGAAGTCGGGACCCTCGAATTTGATTACACGGATAGCACTCTAGTCTTCCACGTAACAGGCGATATTCCGCTCAGAGAAGTCCAGGAGGCGGAAATCCGAACACGGGATGGCCGGACACTTACGGGAAAAGTTTCAGTGCAGGGGAAGAATTGCTTGGTCTTGCTTAAAAAACAGAAAGTATTCCCTAAAGACGTATCGCAAATCACATTGACGATGGCGGAATAAAGGATGGACGACAACATCACCCGGCTTGATCGGTGGTTAAGCCGAGTCCAGCTTTTGGACCCTCCTTACCGAGACTCGGAGGAAGGCAAGCAAGTATTCCAGGAGATATGCAAACTGGTGTTTGAGGAACAACTATATGCAAGTCTATGGTGTGAGCCGACGTTGAATCAACTTGCCTACCTTTTTCAAACGGAAAAGCCTGACGAAGAACTATTTGGAGCCGAATTAGAGGAGCTTTGCAAGCGAACACTGGAAGTACAGGAAGTCAATAATTTCTTCTTCGGTATTTTGGACCCAACCACCACCGTTCACGAACTTTGCCTCTTATTATCGAAAGTTCACCGCGTTACCGAGGAATTCTGTAATCAAGTTGATTCGTCAGACCGCCTACAAGAAATCCGCAATCAAGAGGGTAGCAGTTCTGAAAAGGTCGGTGGGTTTCTAGAATTTATGAAAGACGATCTAGGACTAGATTTAACTGAAAGAGAGTCCGTCAAAGGCGCTCTCACGTCGCTAAAGGGTCTGGAGGCCGTGGGTAAGGTCAACGCATTGTTAGTTAAAGGAAATGGGAAAGCAATCTCAGTGCCGCTACATGTAAAAATACAGTCGGGTGCCGGCCAAGTAGAGTGCCGGGTTAAAGGCAGCGAAGGTTTCAGAGAGGCCGTTGAAAGAGCTCAATCTGCCATGCGGGACAGCGGTTTCCTCTCCGGATCGGAACATATTCTTTACTCACTCGAATTCACCGACATGCAGTATCAGGGATCGTCTCTCGGTCTGGCGGCTGCCGTGGGCACGTATGATGCAAAGCAAAATGTTGCAAGCGACCCCTACACTGCGTTCACTGGAGAAATCAACTTGGTTGGTCAAGATTGGGTGATTAAGCCTGTCAGCAGTATTGGTCAGAAAATTGCTGCCGCGAAGCGGGCTGGGTGCAGGCGTGTCTTTATCCCTCACGCAAACTGCGCTGAGATAACAGGCTCGCTCTACGTTAAAGTATATGGGGTCGATTCCCTGATCGATCAGTCCGATTTGGTTTCGCCTGGGGGACAGACCTCGGGAGCATTTCAAGAGAACACGATCTTCTACAGGATCAACGCTCGCGAGAATCCGAATCCCCTCAACGG
>JACZXR010000171.1 GCA_022571535.1 Deltaproteobacteria bacterium
AACCCCGATGATAGGCTGCCTACCCTGCCCGACCAAAGTCTCTATTCTCCTCCTCCCTTCCTCCTTCTCCGCAGGGGACAGAACCAATGACGGAAGAACCTCCTGGGTTTCCAGGCCCATAGCCCCGAGAAATGCTGGGAGAACTCGATATTTATTCTTCTCGGGGGGCCTGGGAATCCGAACATTGAACCACATGTCCCACTTCCCCTGGAGTCCGGCCCGAAAGCGTGCCCTCGAAAATCCCACGATAAACGAACCCATAGCTGACTGGGAACAACTCACATCAACCGCCAGGTCATAGCCCACGGATCGGATTTCCTTAAGGAGGGCAAGATAGGCCCATGAGACATCCGGGAAACGGCGGGTAATACAAAAGTGGCGATCAATGGGCAGGTTCTGGAAAAGAATTCCCGACATGGGCGATCCGACGAAGTCGATCCTCGCGCGGGGAAAATTTCTGCGAAACAGAGTGATAGCGGGTATAGCAAGGATTGAGTTACCCATGCGAAAATTCGCGCGCACCAAAAGGATCTTTTCGATCCGCTCTCTATCGAGGTCAAGCCCGTTTGCCTCTGACGTACCATTGACTAGGCTCACCGCCCGTGTGGCCAGATGGCGGATGTTCTTGTTTAGCCGATAAGGGAAAGGGGCTGTCATTTTCACCCCATGGGATGATGCCTTGGCAAGTTGTTCTGGATATCCCCTAAGGTACCGAGAAAAGCGGCGAAATGACCCAGGAGGAATGAGACAACGCCAAGGAGTTTGCTGGATTCCTCAAAAACGATCTGCACTGGCCCTTCCGCGCCGACATTTAACACGGACGTTGCCACCAGGAAAACCCCTCCCAGGCAGAAAAACACGAGCGTGCTTCGGTACCGTAAGATTTCCGCTCGATAATAGTAGCAGATCGCCGCTGCCGCGATTCCGTAAAGTCCGGTAACCACACCGTCGAGCAGAGGATTCTCGTAACGGCCGAAAAGGCGGAAAAGGCTTGTGTCCATCCCTTCGTGAAACTGAAAGCTCTCGTCCAACATCAGATAAAGAAACCCCAGGGAGGAAATCACCCAGAATAAACTTGTCCGATTGTGAGCCTGATCGTTTCGGATTAATCTTCTTCTGAGGAGATAAATGATCCAAGCAAGAAGGGAAGTGGCGCCGAGCTGATTGGAGGAGAAGAAAGTGATCGCCTGCTTTTCCTCAAACCTATAGGCAACATTGCCTCGACGATAGCCGCTGATGGCACTGGCACTGATAGCCACCAGGTTTACCAGAAAAAAGGCAAGGGCCAGCTTTGTCATCGATATTTTCCCAATCTTGAAGCCTGCCTTACTGATCATTATTTAAGTTCTGGTTAGTTCTTTCGTATCCTAGCATACTTAGCCCCAAGGCAGCTCCCCACAAAGACGAGACTAAGAGGGCACCACATTCCAAACTCGCTCCATTTAGCAAAAGTTCCCGCGACGGTCGAACACACGGAGAGTGCTTAGGGTCTGTTGGAGAGGAAACCCGCTTTGAACGTCCCAGGTCGCATCCTACGTTACCCTGAACAGTATCTTGCCTCCTTCTTGGAGCCCTCTTTTGATCGTCTGCCGCCATACAGGGGTGTATCCAAAAGCGAACAGGAATCTAAACTAAAAAGTGGAAATGAAGATTGCAAATGAAGGGAAGTTTGCTGGCGTTGGCGGGGTGGTCAATTTTGATGGCATCCTCTCGCTCTCCCCTCCGCCTAGCTGAACCTGCACTGCGTCCTTCGGTCCGTGGCTCCGATGCTGTATGTGTGGCAAACAAGCGGCTGCGTGATGCCATTAGTGCGGCATCCGTCTCCAATGACGGTTCAAGCAGGGCTGCACACGCATGCAGGCAGTCGAAAGGCGCGACTCCCTGTTTGAATCTTCTTTATCCAGGCTTGCAGAGATGTTGAGGACGCGATTGCGGAACATCATGAAACGTAAAGATTCCAGACCACGACAATAACAGCGGCCAATACTATCAGTGAGAGAATCATCGTGTCCATGAAAATCCCTTCTGAATCTGTTCAATAACGGTAGACTGATAAAGTCTCACTCTTCTATCAGGCTTATCTAGGTGACACGACCGTCTCAGGTCAGACAGCTCATTATCGACCAGAGGCGTGATAAGCTCTCCGGCTTTTTTGCAGTTCAGTTTTACCTGTTCCTTCCCTTTTTTCTATTGCTGTGCCCACATATTCTTTAAGGTATTTGTGCAGGTATCTTCTACCCCGGGAAAGCCGGGATCGAATGGTACCCAGAGGACATGAGAGTACCTCGGCTGCCTCCGCATAAGAAAGCTCTCCGACGTCCACCAGGATGATGGGAGTGTGGAGATCCTCGCGGAGCTTCCCTAATGCCTCGAAGATCTGGATGTTCAGCTCCTTACGTAGAACATGACCTTCTGGCCCGAGATCCTCTCCGGCGACCCTTTCCCAGTAATCCGATCCTTCTTCCTCCACTGGGCTATTACCCTCTACCGACACCCACTTTTTCCTCCGGTGATAACAATCAAGAAAAAAATTATAGAGGATTCTCGTTAGCCAAGCCCTCATGTTGGTTCCCGGACTAAACTGTTCAAAGGAGTTAAGAGCACGGACATAGGTCTCTTGAACAAGCTCTCGAGCCTCTGGAGGTTCTCTCGCCAGATTGAAGGCCACTCGGTATAAATGGTCGAGATAGTCCAAAGCGTTATGAGAGAACTGCTTCCTCTCCTCGATCTTGCTTTTTCCCTTCGATACCATGGAGCCACCCACCTTCTCTTCTTGCGACGAGCTGCCGGAATTCAAGCGCAATGTCCCTGTGGTCTGTAGGTCAACCCCGAGGACGGTAGAGTACACCACGAAAGCAGACCCTTCCCAAGGATTGGATCAAGATGCTGAAACTGAAGTGAGCCTTGCGTAATCCTCCAGAGTATTGATGTCGCCAGGAAAGGGCCGGTCGATTTCAATCTCTCGCACCCACTCGGGATGCGCCTCCAAAAACTTCCACACCCCTTTGTCTCCGTGGAGCGCTTTGAGCTCTCCGAAAAGCGCCTTTGTTAAGTCCACTTCAGGAAACAATTGAAGCTCAAAAATAAACAAGCCAGCACACCCTTGCGTGAAAATCACTGGGAGCAACTGGCTTCAAATTATCCATCTTCCCCTCCGTTGTTAGGCCTCACATTGCTCGGGAAGCCATGTCAATGCTGGGGGAGGCTTTTCCTTACTTCTTAACTTGCCCTTCTAGTAGAGTCTGGGGAGGTTGTCAACGGGCTAAAAAACGGCGTATTGGCGGGCACTTACAGGCCGATTCCCTACAGAACGCAATTAAACGACGCTTTAATTGAGTCCTAGCCAGATTCACGATTTGGTCAATTCTCTTAGAGCCCGGACCCGCTCTGGGCTTGGGTTTGCTCCGTTTTGGACTGCCAGGACTCAATTAATGAGCTATTTAAAAGCGTCTTGTCATAGACGGGCTGAATATGCTGACAATACGTGCAGTGTTTGTCCTTGTCCGGGTACTCGACATATTCTTCTTAAAAAATGGAAAATAGTATAGAATTGCCATTGAGGTTAACGGGTCGCCAAAGGAACTATAATGACCAAAAAACTCAGTAGTTATACAGTAAATTTGTTGATGCAAAGACGACAAAAGTAAAAGTAGATTTGTCTTGAGAAGATACAAGATTCCACACACAGATTTAGAAGCTTCTCGAATTGCATACGGTTGCATGAATATTGGCAACCGGTGGGACAGAATGCCATTAACTAAAGCTGAAAAAGCCGCAGCGCTAGACGTGATTGTTGCTGCCTATGAGGAGGGAATTAATCTATTTGACCATGCGGATACCTATATGTGTGGAAAATCCGAGGCGGCTTTTGCCGAAGTATGGAGGGAGATTCCCGATCTACGCAACAAAATTATCCTTCAATCCAAATGCGGGATTCGCTTTCAAGGGGCTCCCCAGAAGAGCGATCCGCCCCGGTACGACTTCAGCTATCATCACATTGTCCATTCAGTAGAAGGGAGTCTGCGTCGCTTAAAAACTGACTATCTGGATATCTTATTGCTGCACCGACCAGATCCGTTGGCAGACCCAGAAGAGGTTGCCAAAGCTTTCGACGAACTCCATATTGGTGGGAAAGTGCGCTATTTCGGCGTTAGTAATCACACAGCTGCCCAGATCACGCTGTTGCAAAAATCTGTCAGTCAGCCGCTTGTGATTAATCAAGTTGAATTAAGTATGTTACACGCCTATTTGATTGATGAAGGGATTATCGCTAATCAAGATAGGGACTCTACCGCATTGACCGCCGGAACACTAGACTATTGTCGATTGAATAATATAATTACCCAGGCCTGGTCTCCGGTTGCTGGAGGAAAGCTATTTAACCCACCTAAGAATTCTGAGAAACGTGTCAAAAAAGCTGCCGCCATGGTAACAAGAACTGCAGAAGAGAAACGAACCAGCAAGGAGGCCATCGTGCTTGCCTGGCTGTTGCGACATCCGGCGGGTATTCAACCGATTATTGGAACGACGAAACCAGAACGAGTTAAGGCTAGTTGTCTGGCCGATGATGTCGAACTCACTCGAGAGGAGTGGTATGCACTATTCATTGCTGCCCGTGGCGAGCCTTTACCATAGCAGAGTATTGTGTTTTGGAATTTGCCGCCCACTTACACTTTTCGGAGTGCCTGTAAGCTAGGACAGTATAACAATTCACTGCACGCTTGTTGGGTTTTCGATTTCTCCACTTTTCTCCTCTTAGTGACGGTATCTGGGCGTATCACCCAATGAGTTGAAATGTTTTTAGGGGGAAACCTACAGTTAACCAGGTGGTGTCCCGCCAAGCCGCACCATGGCCGCACGGGAAGGTTTACCCTTGGCATTGACGTAGAACAACATATAGTAGCCGGGCAGGTTGGTATGGCGGTTGGTTGGCGCCGTGAACGTAACTTCGCCTTTATCTAGATCCTGTGAGAACTTTAAATCTGTAAGTCGTTGCCCGTTATCCCAACCATGGGTCACCGAGCCAAGTTTGACCATGACAAGGGAAGCGCCGGCTGTCATATGATTCACTTTGAGGCTTGCCGATCTTCCGTAGTCCACTACTCCAGGTGCCTGGGTTATCTCCGGTCGCAGTCCGGGGATAAACAGATACGGTGGGCTGAATATTTCGATCTGCCAGTTTTCGGCCGGAATCACATATTCCCCTCTACTTCTTAACCTGCCACCTCTAGTAAAGAACAAAAGGCATGTCAACCCAACCCCAAAAACCCAGTCTCCCTGAACCTTGACGACTTTCACAATAAAGTTATGATTAAAGAGTTCGATCTGAACTAAATTTTTCTACAACTCTTTACCTGCCACAGCATTGTCCGTTGGGGCTGGGCTGGGGCTATCTGCATGCGCAGACCCAGTCCAACCCGAGCAGAGAATCTACACACCTCTACCTGAAGACCAGCGAAAGTTCCTGAGAACTGAGTAGAGGTACCAGCGTGCCTCTCTCCGCCAACCAAAGTGGCCTTGAGGTAAGGAAGGATGCACCGCTTTAGGCTTACTATCCATTGGCTCAACAGAGCTGGATTTTCCTGTGTAATTGGGAGATTACCCGAGTTACACTTCCCGAGAATTAAACAGAACAATTATTCTGTCTAACATGCATAGCCTTTGCAGGGAAACACCTGCGCAGTCAAGACGCAATTGAAGAAATGCCATAATAGCGGACCCCCCCAGCTCTTTTAATCCCCAGTGCGTCATAGGCGAAAATGAGTCACCCATTAGAAGGCAGCTGTCAAGAGGCAAGACTAATCCACTAAGAAATAGTTTCCTTCTCTTTCACCCGCTGGCGTTGTGATCGCTA
>JACZXR010000172.1 GCA_022571535.1 Deltaproteobacteria bacterium
GCAATAGTGCCTGTAGGCGCCAAAACCGAGATCTGGGAGTTCCTCACTCCATTCTTCTCTCCCTCCTCGCAGGCGAGGTCCCAGACCTCTCTGGCCGTAGAAAGAAGATCTAAAGGAACATGGGGCGGCGAGATTTTATAGGCATGGGGGCGGTGCTTGTCCAGTACCCGAAGCATCGGTTGGCGATTGGCCTTGAAGCCCGCAAACGGCCCTATGGCTCCAGCCATACGAGCAGACTGTAAATATCCTTCACCGGTCATGAGGGCCGTCACAGCAGCGGCATACGCTCTGCCCGCCTCCGAGTCATAGGGGAGGCCCAGAGACATCAGCAACGCACCGAGGTTAGCGTACCCCAATCCCAACTCGCGGAAATTACAGGCGTTGGTGGCAATTGTCGAGGTGGGATAAGAGGCGTTTTCCACCAATATGTCCTGTGCCAGGATCATGATATCAACCGCACGGCGGAAAGGCTCTACGTCAAAAACCCCATCATCCCGCAGAAATTGAAGCAGGTTTAACGAAGCAAGGTTGCACGCTGAGTTGTCCAGGTGCATGTATTCGGAACAGGGATTGGAGGCATTGATGCGTCCCGTGTTGGAACAGGTGTGCCAATCATTGATCGTCGTGTCGAACTGAATCCCGGGATCACCACACAAATAGGTCCCATCAGCAATCATCTTTAACAGATCACGCGCTTTATAGGTCTCACAGACTTCTCCTGTGGTGATATAACGCGTCTTCCACTCCCGATCTTCCTGCACGCTCTTCATAAACTCGTCGGATACCCGAACCGAGTTGTTGGCGTTTTGGAAGAAGACGCTCCCATACGCCGACCCATCCAGGCTGGAGTCGTACCCTGCCTCGATAAGGGCCCATGCCTTCTTTTCCTCGTTCACCTTACAGTTAATGAATTCCACGATGTCAGGATGGTCTACATCAAGAATGACCATCTTCGCCGCGCGCCGAGTCTTCCCTCCGGATTTAATCACCCCGGCCGAGGCGTCCGCCGCCTTCATAAAAGAGACTGGCCCTGAGGCCGTACCGCCACCGGCCAGTTGTTCCCTAGACGAGCGGATCTTGGAAAGGTTCACTCCAGACCCGGACCCACCCTTAAAGATAATCCCCTCCTTCCGGTACCAATCAAGAATCGATTCCATAGTATCGTCCACCGACAGGATGAAGCAGGCGGAGCACTGGGGTTTTTGCTCAATCCCGCAGTTAAACCAGACCGGGCTATTGAAGCAGGCCTTTTGATAGAGAAGCAGGTGGGTTAACTCATCGCAGAAGATCTGGGCGTCTTCCTCGCCGGCAAAGTAAGATGCATCCCTACCCCATGCGGTGACCGTATTGACCACGCGGCCAATCAACTGGCGCACACTCCGTTCCCTGCGCGGAGTGCCCAAGGAACCTCGGAAATATTTGGAAGCAACCACATTGGTTGCCATCTGAGACCAGAACTTGGGAACCTCCACATTCGGCTGGTCGAAGACCACTTTCCCCTTTTCGTTCATAATGGTGGCAGAGCGGATTTCCCACTCCACCTCCTCGTACGGGCTAATCCCCGCACGAGAAAAAAAACGCTCGATCTTGAGCCCGTGGCCACCACTCACCACAGTCTCAACAGCCTTTTCCCTCACCTTTTTTGACGCCGTGGGTCTCATCTCCCTCACTCCCTTCTAGAACTTCGATACTACTCCATCTTGTACAATCAGGATTATGAGTCACCACATATTGTGTTGTCAAGGAAAATTTTAGAGTATATCCTTAGCAATGATTAGAGGAGACAGAGAAAATCGGATGGAGAGGCTCGGAGAGATTTTAAGTCAGTCCCTGAAAAGACTGAATCTAGCAGGCAGGCTCACAGAATACAGCGTGTGGCCCATCTGGGATGAGACGGTAGGACCCACAATTGCCCGCCACGCACAGCCGGAGAAGATCCGTCGTGGCACCCTCTTCGTAAAGGTCACAGCCCCAACTTGGATGCAACAGCTCCAGTACATGAAGGATATGATCGCGGAAAAGCTGAATCAGCGGTTGGGGAAGGAAGTGGTAAAAAACATCTTCTTTGTTGTCGGCAAAGTTGAAACCAAAGGACCACCACCCAAACACGAACAGTCCCAGGCAACTGGTCGTTCTCAACCCGAATCAAAATCCAGACTGGATGAGGAACAACTCCGCTCCATTCGGGATCCAGAGATCCGCCAATCGCTGCAAAGGCTCTTTGAAGCAAAATCCCGCCGGGGAAAATCCTAGGGATGGCTCAGCCTGCAAGGATAGCATTTATCTCATCCGTATACTGTTGCCTCTTGGCATAAATCACAAGGGGTCGCATGATCTCAAGTTCGGGCCTGGCGCCCTTGACCCCTTCTAACAGGACGAAAGCCGCCTGGGCCCCGGCAAAGGAGTGAACAAACCTCAGCCGTCTAGGTTCCAAGTCCGCTTCCCGCATCCCCAAAAACAAATCAATGGCCCGCGCGGCCGGATAGACCAGCGTCATTCTACCTCCGCGGCGTAACAGATAAGACCCTCCGCTTAGAAAATCCCGGAGAGAGGCCTTGACCTCATGGCGGGCGATAGTGCGCTCGGGGTTAGGGTTGACACGCCCGCTCTTGAGCCGACGATAAGGAGGGTTAGAAACCACGATATCAAAGCTCTGAGGAGCAAAATTCTGCACAACAGAACAAACATCTCCCTGAACAATTTCCACTCTGCCCTTGAGACGGTTTAAGGTCACGCCCCTTGACGCCCTATCGACCATTCGCGCTTGAACCTCCAGACCAACGACCTGTACCGAAGGGTTCTGAGAGGCAAGGATCAGCGCGACGACCCCATTTCCCGTTCCAAGATCCATAATCTTTTCCTCACCGCTTATTTCGACAAAATGCGCCAGTAGCACCGCATCGAGTGAAAAACGGTACCCCCTCTTTGACTGAACAACAACCAACTTCCCCTGAAAAATGGCATCCAGAGTTTCATCCCGTTCAGATCTGGTCCAGATTTCCCTTGCAAATTCGGTCATTTTTCTTTATAGCGTCGACTGCCGGTTTTTTCTGGAAGAACAATGATCTCGCTGCTAAGTCAACTCGGTCGCTGGTCTCTTGAGTGGTTTAGCGAAATGGGGAAGATGTTCCTCTTCCTTATCTCGGCCCTTGTGTGGGTCTTTCGCCCCCCAGCTAAGATCTATCTCATCGTCCAGCATATCAAGAGTATCGGAGTGGATTCACTCCTGGTTGTGATCATGTCTGGTTTCTTTACCGGCATGGTAATGGGACTACAGGGTTATTATAGCCTGAAGAAGTTCAATGCAGAAAGCTGGCTTGGCTCTGTCGTAGCCCTGACCCTGCTGCGCGAGCTTGGCCCCGTACTCTCGGCCTTTATGGTTACGGGAAGAACCGGGTCGGCCATGGCGGCCGAGATCGGTACCATGAGGATCACGGAACAGATCGATGCCCTTTACTCTATGGCCATCAATCCCATCAAATATCTTGTCTCCCCCCGTATTGTCGCCGGGCTCATTGCCATGCCCCTTCTGACCGCCATCTTCGATGTGGTGGGCATCTATGGGGCATACCTGATCGGCGTCGGTCTTCTTGGTGTGAGCAGCGGAAGCTACTTCTCGGGTATGGAGAACAGTGTGGTCTTTCGGGACGTCTACGTCGGATTCCTGAAGTCTGTCAGCTTCGGGCTGATCATCACCTGGATCTGCTGCTATAAAGGGTTCAATACCTCTCCGATGGCAACTGGGGTGAGTCGTGCCACAACCGAATCAGTGGTGCTTTCTTTTATCATGGTCCTCGTTTGGGACTACTTCCTGACCTCCGTGCTGCTCTGAGGAATATCATGATCCAGATTGTGAAACTGCATAAGAGTTTCGCCGGGCACGAAGTCTTGAAGGGCGTCAATTTGAATATCGAGACTGGAAAGATCACCACGATCATCGGGGGGAGCGGCTGTGGCAAGACCGTGCTCCTCAAGCATTTGAACGCGCTCCTGCTCCCGGACCACGGTCAGGTCATTGTAGACGGCGTGGAAATCAGCAACCTGGGACAGAAAAATCTAAACAAGATCCGGCATAGGTTCGGTGTTCTCTTTCAAGGGGCGGCCCTTCTCGATTCCATGACCATCTATGACAACGTCGCCTTCCCTCTGAGAGAAAAGACCGGGATGGACGAGGGCGCGATCCGGAAAAAAGTAGAGGAGAGAATATACCAGGTGGGGCTTGAGGGAATGGGATATAAATTCCCGGCAGAGGTCAGCGGAGGAATGAAAAAGCGGGCCGGGCTGGCCCGAGCCCTGATCATGGATCCTGAGATCGTCCTGTTCGACGAGCCAACCACGGGACTGGACCCACTGTTGGGAAAAAGCATACACGAACTGATCGTCAAAATGCATGCGACGTTCGGCTTCACCGGGGTCATTGTGAGCCACGATATCCCTGAGGTCTTTACGATTTCAGATTTTGTCGCTATGCTATCGAATGGAGTGATTGAAGAGATTGGGCCAACCGAGGAATTTCTGGCCTCCCACAATCCCGTTGTCCAGCAATTCATAAAAGGCGAGACGCAGGGTCCCATTCGAGTATTGTAGGAGGCGCCACAGGTGAATCACACACGGACCGAGATCTTAGTAGGAGTCTTTGTTCTCGTTGGAATGATTAGCCTCGGCTATCTCGCCATCCGCCTGGGCAAACTGGAGCTGATGGGCAACAGAGGATACCTGGTCTATGCGGATTTTGCGTCGGTCGCAGGCCTCAAAGTCGGCGACTCTGTCGAGATCGCCGGGGTAAAGGTGGGAAGGGTGGAGTCCATCAGCCTGGCCGAGGATATGGCCCGACTCGGGATAAGGATCGAGCCACAAGTAGCCCTCCAGGAAGATGCCATCGCATCGGTCAGGGCACGGGGACTCATCGGCGATAAATTTGTCCTGATCTCCCTGGGAGCTTCAGATAAGTTGCTCGGCCACGGGGATAAAATTCGGGAAACCGAGTCACCCCCCGACCTTGCGGAGCTGATAGGAAAATACATGAGCGGAGATTTCACGTCAGCGGGAAAGTGACCATGATGGAATCCTCTAGGACAACGCGTGCAGTACTGTTGTTGCTGATTCTTTATCTTTTAATCCCCGCCCCCCTGAGCGCCGGGGGCCCCACGGATCAGATTCGGGACGCCGTGGAAAAGGCTATCGCCATTATCCAGGACCCGGAATTAAAGACAGAACAGAAGAGAGAGGAACGCATCAATCGGTTGCGGAACGCCATCTACCCCCGCTTTGATTTTGCCGAGATGGCCAAGCGCGCTCTGGGGTTCCAGTGGCGCCGGCTCACCTCTTCTGAGCGCAAGGAATTCATCCACATCTTCACGGATCTGCTGGAGCAATCTTATATCCGCTACATCGATTCTTACAACGAAGAAAAATTCATTTTCTTAAGGGAAAAGCTGGACGGAAGATACGCCGAAGTGAGAACCCAAATTCTGACCAGCAAAGGGGAAGAGTTTTCGGTCAACTATAAGACCCATCTCGTGAACGGAGAGTGGAAGATCTACGACATAGTAGCTGAAAATATCAGCATGGTTAACAACTACCGTTCCCAGTTTAAACGTGTTCTCTCCAAATCGTCCTACGAAGATCTCGTTAGCAGGATCAATAAGAAGCGGTCGGAGCTGCTGAATAATAATAAAAAGTAGAAGACAGCCTTTAACCCCGATCCGAAATTAATCAGTCAAAGAAATCTTCCCTGATGAGCATCAGACCGCGACAAATACCTGTTTCAAGCATGAATCAGCAACTCACCTTTAGTGTAGTTGCAGACCGACGATCAAAA
>JACZXR010000173.1 GCA_022571535.1 Deltaproteobacteria bacterium
CCCTGATGAGCATCAGAGCGCATCAATCACCCCATCGCAGCGTGTATCAGCAACACACCTTTAGTATAGTTGCAAATTGAAGATCAAAATGTCGGTAACTGCTGTCATATCGTGGTCAACACCGCAGATGCCTCGAATATTTTTTCGGATCGGGGCTAATTGCTGCCATATGTTGCTCCAAACGGGGTATGCCTCGATTATTTTTTACGGATCGGGGTTAACCCCCTTTTTCTCAGCTATACTCCCAGCCCCCGCTTTTCTTCCTCTTCCTGTGGCCGATGTCGGTCATCTCCTGAGCTGTGATTCCATCGAAGACCGGTCCATCGGTGCACACGCGATAACCATTACAGGTACACTGCCCGCATAGACCGACAGCGCATTTCATGTACCGTTCCAACGAGAAAAAGGATTTTTCCGGCGGGAGTAGCGGCTTTAGGGCTGCCATCATCTTGTCGGGCCCGCACACGCAGTAATATCTTCCCTCCTGCGGCAGCAGGTCAGTGATGAGGCCCTTCGCTCCCAGTGATCCGTCTTCCGTCGCCACGCGCACTTTTCCTGTCTTCTCGAATTCCTCCAGGAAGATGATCTCTTCGGCCGTCCGGCCACCGAGCAGGATGACCGGGTCTTCTGTCCGTTTGGCCAAAATCAACAAGGCCGCGATTCCAACACCACCACCCAGAAGAACGGCCCCCTCCCGGACGGGGAAGCTGGTGCCGTACGGTCCCCGGAGCCAGATCGAGTCGCCCGGCTTAAGGTCAAGGAGCTTTGCGCTATACCAGCCCAGGTCTTTGGCCGTGATACCGTTCTCATAGGAGAGGGAGAAGGGCTTTTCGCTTTCCCCAGGGACCCACGCCATGACAAACTGGCCGGGCTGGACCTCGAACCGGCGGTCCAGGAACAGGGTCCGATTCCTTCCACCCTCACCTCTGTTCTCTGTAACCTTACAATGGATGTGCATCGACCGTTTTCTAGATTATTGTGTAACCCCGCGGCTTGCCGCGGGGTATCCTAGCAACCTGATTTCACTGGAAGAATTTACAATCAAATTATATCGGCCCCTGCGTTTCAAACCCCGTGGTTGATATAACTGATTATTCAAAAATGATTTCGACAAAGAACAACATCTGCTGAGCCGTCCTCAGTGCGACCTGGTCATCTCCATCGACGATTTCCGGTGGGCGGCCCCGACGACGGACTCCAGTGGTTCCCCGTTCAGGTAATCCTGAATACCCTTCCAGATAGCGGCAGTGTCCCGGACGATATCCGAGGTGCTTCGGTGGGCGAAGAATGTCCCTAGTCCGACGACGCGCGCCCCTGCAAGGAAGTATTCCACGGCGTCCTCCCATGTCATGATCCCACCATAGGCAACGATGGGACAGCGGAGCTCCGCGTAGATGTCATACACCATTTTCAGATTGACCGGTTTGAGGGCGGGGCCGGAGACTCCGCCCGATTGTCCTGCGAGCACCGGTCCGCGGCTGTGGATGAACATTCCCGGCATTGTGTTGCCACACCCAAGGTAATCGGCCCCCGCCGCCAGACATGCCTGGCCGATCTCGACATATCGCGTGTCCGGAGAGAGCTTTGCGATGACGGGTTTGCCAGTCGCCCTGCGAGCAGAGCGGACCACGCGCGAGGCCGCTTCTGGATGCCGTCCGACGATGGCCATGACGCTCTCTTCGCCAGGCACTAGGTTGGGGCAACTCATGTTTAACTCGAACCCATCGGCGTAAGGTTCCACCATTTTAATGATACGAGAGACGCCATCCGGGCTCACACCGTTGACCGAAACGATAAGCTTGGATCGCTTGAGGTGGGTTTGCTTGAGCTCTTCGAGCCATTCTTCCGGAGTTTGGGAGGGAAGCGCAAGGGAATTGAGTGTGGGGTATTCCTCAGCGCCACACTCGACAACCACGGGATTTTCGTTGCCCAAGCGCTCGCCAGGGCTGATGGACTTGGTGACGTACCCGCCGATAGTAGCGCCCTTGCGGTCCAGAAGCTGGAAGATATCAAGAAAGCTCAAGATGCCGCTTGCGTTGACTATGGGTGGATCGATATCGAGAAGCATGTCATCCAGGGAGGCATTGATTAACTAATTGGGACTCTTATATCACGATTTCTTTCGGCACCAAAGCAGGCGCCTTAAAAAGAAAGGTTAAGAACCTCGTCTGTTTCCGGAGAAAGACACGTGGGTTCCCTTCAGGCCAACCGGCTCAAGCCTTACGCTCCTGAACATGTTTTAATAATGCGCATGGATGGTTCTCCACAGCTAACCCCGATCCGACAAAAATACTCAACCCATATGCCATCCTGTGCCGATGTTGCGCGAGTTGCCGACATATTGATAGCAAGTCTGTAAGTTTACTAATGGTGAGTTGCTCATTCATGGTACGAACAGCTTTTCGCTCAGATTCCAGGCTCATCAGGGCTGATTTCTTGAGCTGATTAATTTCGGATCGGGGCTAACTCTAAAATAGCAGGACCACTTGGATTCCACCTTACCAAACCAAGACCTGACCTCTCCTGTTTTCTGCTGCATGTTTTGCGGTTAAAAATACCAAAGAGACTCATGCCTATTCTTCTTTGATCAAATAAGGATAGAGAAATTTCATTAATTCCTCAATGCCATCTCCATCCAGTTCAGGAAAAGACGGCATATCATCCCATCCGCCTTTTATGATTAGCTTCTTTATATTTTCTTCTGTAACAGGGAGAAGATGTTCCTTAAAACCTTTTCTCTTTAATAAACCGATCAGTTTTGTAGCACTCTCCTTTGGGTTTTTACCCGTTAAAGAGTGGCATTTTGAGCATTTTCGATTAAAGATTTTGTTTCCTTCTGAAATGAATCGTTTTTCTACTTTTTCCACGGGTGCGGTCTTTTCAAGAGCAGGCTTATTTTCACTCTTTTGAACCTTGGTGTCAGGCATTTTCCTGGTTTCTATCTGGTCCCGGTATTCACGGGGAATTTGCTGGTAATTATCGGTAAAATGAACGCTTCCCTTTTTATCAACCCACTTATAAAACTCCCCGCTAGAGGCACTCGCAGGAAAAAGGAATATAAAAAGCAGAGTCACAAAGATGATCAACTGACTATCTCCCCATTTTTATTTTACCACAAAAAGAGTTGGTGAAGTCCACATTAGACATTCTCTTTCCGGTTGATAACAGACAAAACAGACCGATGTCGACAGGGAAAGGATCAGAATAAGAAAAGTACCCCCCGTACCACAGACTTAGGTCCGTGGGTTTGAGGCGCTGCCCCCGTGGAGTAATGGACCGCGACTCCACAGGGGGAAGTAAACCCCGTACCACGGACTCACGTCCGTGGCTTTGTGGCGCTGCTCTTACAGGGAGGTCGGAACATTCATCCCCGCGCTTACGCACGGGGCGTTCTGTGGTACGGGGTAAAGGACCGATTCCCTCAACGAAAGGTCTTGACGCCGGTGATCGTCGTCAGCTGGTTATCAACTTCGCTAACACCTGGGACCTTGGTAAGGGTGCTTTCACACGCCCGACTTTCGTTTTCGTCAACGACGATGCCTGACAGTACGACTTTGCAATTGTCAGCCTCTATGCTGATTCGTACATTCTCGGTAGCCGGGTTGGATCGCAGCGCTAAACGGACCTTCGACTCCAGCGCCAGGTTGATGAGCTGGCACTGCGATTCTTCAGTTTGCTGAAATTCCGGCCGGCGCACCATGAGCTTAATGAGTTCGACACAGCTCTCAATAGAGACATGGCCGGTGTTGAGTACCAGGTCATAGTCAAGTGGGTTGCCCCATGTTTCTAGGAACCACTGGCGGATGTTAGCGCTACGTGCCGCATCACTGCGGTGGATTTCCTCCTGAGCGAATGTCTCATTGTCGGTGTCCAGCCTTTCCATGAGCCACTGGACTCGCCTCTCGAAGGGAGCACAAACGCGCACACGGAGTACATGGGGAATACCTTGTAAAAGGTAGGTAGCGCCCCATCCACGGATGAGCACGTCGCCCTTGGCTGCATACTCGTAGACCTCCGTAGCAGAATAGACCGCCAAGCTCTTACGGCTCACTCCGAGGCGCTCACGCAGGCTTGCGTTGCCTTCCTTGAAGCGACGGATGGCGCTCTTGCGCTTCTTCATCTTGCCAGCGACGATGTCGGAGATCATTTCGTCTCGCACCACGGTTAATCCTAGTGCTTCGGCTGTCTGGAGAGCCACATCCTTACCCAGAGACCCCATTTCCTGGGTCATGGCGATTACTGTCATCTTTGCCACCCTCCTGAACCGTTATTCCTCGAAGTCGCCGATGACCAAGCCTGCCTGTTGACTCCCATCAGTAACTCCAACAATCTTTCAGTCGTAAAGAAGCGCACTGCTGCGACCGGCATCGTAGGCCTCGGTTCCAGCGCAGGCAATCCGCATAACACTATCAATATCCTCGCCGTCATCGATCGCCTTCCTGACACCCGCCGTTCCCGTCAAGAGATCGATGGCCGGAACGTCGTCACGAAACTCATAAGGTTCCGTGCGCCAGGCAAAGTCATCGGGCCAAAGCGATCTCACCGCGATGAGAACACCGATCCCGGTTCGGTAGGCATGAAAAGCCCTGCGATCGGTGACGTGCAACTGCAGGGCACCGCAGCGTTGTCGAGCATACTTATGGAAGGTCGGTTCGATGACGCATGGACGCAGGAGCACACCGGGCAGGTCGTACCGCTCGAGGGCGTCCGCCAGTTTCCTTGCATCGACGAAGGGGGCGCCAAAGAGCTCGAAGGGTCGGGTCGTGCCACGGCCTTCGGAGAGATTGGTGCCCTCCAAAAGGCACATACCAGGGTAGACGATGGCAGTTTCGAGGGTCGGCATGTTCGGCGAGGGCATTACCCAGGTCAGATCGCACTCGTCGTAGTACGCCGCGCGGCGCCAGCCCTCGCATGCGATG
This sequence comes from Deltaproteobacteria bacterium, assembly GCA_022571535.1. GTDB lineage: Bacteria > Desulfobacterota > Binatia > UBA9968 > CAXXLF01 > JACZXR01. Next base: position 4,920 of record JACZXR010000173.1, read on the forward strand.
ACCTCTAGTTCACAGCCGATGTCAAAAGTATCGTTGTACAGGCGTGCCATCTCACCTATGCTCATCGCGTGTCGTTGAGGAATGGGATACAATCCACAGAAGTTTTCGAGTCCTGCATCCAAACCGCCCCCTTCGATTTGCACACCTCCGATGGGATTGGGTCGGTCGAGAATGACGACTTTCACCTGGGATTTTTTTGCGGCGCGCATGCACAGTGCCATGGTAGCGCCGTAGGTATAATAGCGCGCGCCGACATCCTGGACGTCGAGGACCAGCAGATCGATCTGAGACAGGTGCGCAGGGGTCGGTGACAGCGACTCGAAGCTCTTGCCGTACAGACTGACCTCGGGTAGTGCAGTGGCAGGATCGCGGGCGCCGCCAACGCCGACCATGTCCTGGGCCGCCCCTCGAATGCCATGCTCGGGCCCGAAGAGCAAGCGAAGATCGATATCCGGGTGCCGATACATGAGGTCGACGGCATGAGCCAGTCGACGATCGACGGTGGTTGGATTGGCAACCAGCCCCACCCGAGCCTTGCCAAGCCAGCGCCTCGGTTCTTCTAGGAGCCTTTCCAGTCCAGTGCGCATGGCATTATCTTACACAGGGCCAAGGCAGTTTGTAAAAGAGGATAGGGTACTTTTCTGTTAAATTATTGAGTACCCCCGCGGCTTGCCTCGGGGTATCCTAGTAATTTGATTTAATGTAACCCCCGCCTCTTGAGGCAGGCACAAAGCCGATGGGGTTTCCAAAGGGGAGAAGCGGCAGCTCTCCCCCTTTGGTCGAACACGGGGATTCAAACCCCGTGTTCGATATAACTTGATTTAACTTTGTGTCCTTCGCGCTCTTCATGGTGATATTTCTCTCTTGCTGAAAC
>JACZXR010000174.1 GCA_022571535.1 Deltaproteobacteria bacterium
CCCTCTTTATCCATGTCGACAATCGTAATGTCCCCATCGGACCCTAGTCTCAGTGCCCCTTTCTTGGGATAGATCTGCCACACCTTAGCCGGGTTTTCCGAGGTAAGCTTGACGTACTGCTTCAGACTTATCCTGCCCTTATTGACCTCTGTCAGGATCAACGAAGGTCCCGTTTCCACTCCACAAAAGCCGGATATACAGTCCCAGATTGCCGGCTTCAACAGCTTGCCGTAAATATCTGACCCTTTTTCCTCCAGCGTGTGTGGGGAGTGATCGGTTGCGATCATGTCCACATAACCGTTCCGGAGGCCGTCCCACAGGACTTCGCCGTGGTCTCTACTCCGAACCGGAGGATTCATCTTCAGGAGAGAACCCACCTTTTCCATATCCTTGTACTCACGGAGGAGGTAGTGAGGTCCGGTCTCGGCAGTTATCCTCATTCCTCGCGCCTTGGCATCCCGCACCATCCAGGCTGCTTCCTTGGAGCTCATGTGTAAAACATGGAGCTTGGTGCCAAAGGTCTCAGCAAAAAAGATAGCATGGGCAACTGACTCAGCTTCGCAGATGCTCGGGCGAGAGGATTCCCAGTAGATTGGATCATTTTTGCCTTCAGCCTTCAGTTTGTTCAGGTGGTGGTACATGATCTGTCGGTTTTCTGCGTGGATGCATAGTGGCAGCTTGGATTCGGTGATGTTCCTGAAGGCATCCGTGCACACCCCGTCATCGGGGAAGGGGAGGTTGCCGATCGTCTCGCCGAAGAAAATCTTGTAGCCAACGGCGCCGACCTTTGCCATGGGAATAATCTGATCCGCATTGGTTTGGACCACGACGCCCAAAACACTGAAATCGACAAGGGAATTTTTCTCAGCTAGTCGTTGTTTTTCTTGAACATGTTCCGGACCCGTTACAGGGGGAATCGTGTTGGGCATGTCCACAACAAACGCCACCCCACAACACACGGCTGCGGTTGATCCTGTGCCGAAGTCTTCTTTGTGAGTAAGTCCGGGCTCCCTAAAATGGACGTGTCCGTCGATGATCCCCGGAAGGATATGCTTTCCCTTTGCATCTATCTCTTCCTTTCCCTTGGGTAGGGTGTCGTCCGTGCCAATACACACAAATTTTTCATCCTTGATGGCGACACCACCCTTGAATTCTTCCTCGGGCGTCACAACCCACCCGTTTTTAATGACTAGATCTACACTCATCGTTGCTCCTTTCTTTGCTATATCGCCAAATATTTAAAAGTCGATCAACATTGGCAGTGGTGGAGGTCCATTGATGGTAAACGATTTAGCATCGACTATTTAGTAAATTTCGGTCATCTGATCAATGACCTGTGACTTGCGGAACTCCTGTCTCTGCCGCAAGTCCATAAGCACGTTCCTTTTCCCATCATGGATGTGCTTACGGATTATTTTAACCGCCTCACTCACATGTCGCCTGCGCATGGCGTCTACGAGACTCAAGTGCTCCTGGTGTGCACTGACTCCCCGGGCAAGGTCGTAGAGGCTGTCGGTCTTTCTCTTAAGGATGATTCGCTCAAAGACCTGGACCAGGTTTTTTTTAATCGTTTTGTTACCGGCGATCTCGGCTATCTCAAGGTGGATGTCTCGGTCGTAGATTAGCCGTTCCCGGGTAAATCGCCTTTGGGTATCATGGCCATAGAGGTCAATTTTTTGCCCCAGCCTCTCCAGGCTCTCGTCACTGATTTTCAGGATTGCCTTTTCGACGCAAAAGACTTCCAGGCATTCCCTTAATTCGTATAGCTCCTCAGCCTCCTGCATGCCGATCACTTTACAGACAAAACCCCGGTTGGGGAGCAGGTTTACGTATCCTTCCTGGACAAGGCGGCTAAGTGCCTCACGAACGGGAGTTCTACTTACTCCAAGACGGTCGCTGAGGTCCTGGTGATGGAGCTTTTGACCTGGCATGATTTCATTACGCAAAATAAGGCTTTTAATCTCGTGGTAGACGCGGCCAGAGAGATTTTCGTTGCCTTTCATCTTGCTAATTCTGGTTCCCCCGAGGAGGAGACCCTTTGCGATGGATTTATCATGCAAAACTTTATGCAAAGCGAAATCTATCGGATCTTTATCCCTTTGTCAATATTGGCTTTTTAGGTGTGAAATGCTAGAAGGGGCTATGAAAAAGCAACCAGCTGTGATAAAGGGCAAACTCAATTCATTATAGCAGTTGGGTTGTAGGAAATGGGGTAATAGCTTCAGTACAATTAAAGCCTGCTGTGTGATTTAGGGAACAAATTCAGGAGGTCCGATGGCAGACAAGACTTTCATGGTACAGATCCAGGGCTTGGAGAAGTATTTTGGTGAGGATAAGGATAGGGTCCATGTGCTGAAGGGCATCTCTCTAGATGTTCCAGAGGGATCTCTCTATACGTTCCTAGGTCCCAGTGGATGTGGTAAAACCACAACCCTGAGGTGCGTTGCTGGTCTCGAGAGACCGGACGGGGGAGAGATTAGTATAAGCGAAAAGAAAGTCTACAGCGCCGCGCAGAGGGCCTATGTTCCCCCGAACCATCGCCCCATAGGAATGGTTTTCCAGTCCTACGCCATTTGGCCCCACATGACCGTGTTTGAGAACGTGGCGTATCCACTGACCATCCAGCGTCTACCCAAGACAGCGATCAAGAAGAAAGTGGTAGAGGTGCTGAAAGTTGTGGGCCTGCACGGTTTGGAAGATCGACCCGCGCCTAAGCTCTCCGGCGGTCAGCAGCAACGGGTCGCTTTTGCCCGGGCGCTAATCAACGAGCCCAAAGTCTTGCTCCTGGATGAACCTCTGAGCAACCTCGATGCCAAGCTTAGGGAACAGATGCGTTTTGAGATCAAGGCACTACAAAGGAGGGTCAACATCACGACTATCTATGTGACCCATGATCAGAGTGAAGCGCTTGCCATCTCAGATCAGATTGCCGTCATGCACGAGGGAAAGCTGATCGAAGTTGGCTCTCCACACCAACTCTATTCTCGACCCAAGAGGAGGTTTACCGCCACGTTCTTGGGGCTGACCAATCTCATCGAGGGCCGAGTGCTCGAACTAGGAGGAAACTCTAATCCTGGTCGGTTGGAGACCAATCAAGGGATTCTCTCTTTTGTTCCCGCCACGCGCCTGGAGAAGGGCCAGGCGGTCGTTATATCGATCCGCCCAGAGCACATCCAGGTCCATAAGGAGAAACCTCAAGGGCTTGACAATCTAGTAGAAGGGACCGTTAAGGACGCAGTTTTTATGGGAGATGCCTTCCACTGTCATATCGTTGTCCAAGATCAATTGCTGCGTGTCCATACTCATCCTTTCAATCCAATGACCCCCGGGGAGAAAATTTACCTTCACCTGGACCCACAGAGTTGCAACGGTCTCCCCGCTGGAGATACGGAGGGGATTGAGGAGTCGAACTTGGGGGTGTGAATTCGTTAATGGTGTAATCGCTATTCTTCTAATGGGTAAGATCGGGTAGACAAAGAGACGAATTATCGAATGTACGAATTAGAAGTGACGAATAATGATTAGAGAGGAGATATTTAATGGCTGCGTTGGAAGTACAAAAATTCGCTGAAAAAGAAGTCAAGGCAGGGAAGGCACCGGCATACAGGGGTCTCCGTGAGTGGTTGGATATCGTCGATAGCCTGGGCGAGCTCAAGAAAATCGATGGTGTCGACTGGAATCTGGAGATGGGAACCCTCGCAGAACTGATTGCCCGGGAAAGCAAGGGATCAGTGCCTGCTGTCCTCTTCGATAAGATCAAAGGCTACCCGGCAGGTTACCGGGTTCTCTTTGCTCAGAACGCCTCTTTTAAGAGAATGGCCCTTAACCTCGGGTTGCCACTCGATCAGACGGGCCTAGACCTGGTGCGTTCCTTTCGCCAAAAGCTAGCTGCCCATAAGCCGATCCCCCACGAGGTCGTGAAGAATGGTCCGATTTTAGAAAACGTTCTCTCAGGGAAGGATATCAACCTGCTCAAGTTCCCCGTGCCATTTATCCACGAGCTGGACGGGGGACGCTATATCGGTACGGGTTGTCTTGTGATTACAAAGGACCCAGAAGAGGGATGGGTTAATTTTGGAAGCTACAGAGGGATGGTCCACGATGAGAAGAGTATGGGGCTGTATATCTCTCCAGGAAAGCATGGCCGGATCCAACGTCAGAAATGGTTTGATATGGGGAAGCCGTGTCCAGTGATCATTTCTGTAGGTCAGGACCCGGTCCTCTTCATGGTCTCGGGAAACGAAGTGGATTATGGAGTTTCGGAATTCGACTACGCTGGTGGGCTGAAGGGAAGCCCCATTCCAGTAATTCTAGGAAAGGCCACAGGACTTCCCTTTCCTGCAGATTCAGAGATCGTCATTGAAGGCTTCATGCATCCGGGGGATGTAATGAAAGAGGGCCCGTTCGGTGAGTGGACCGGATACTATGCGAGCTCAACACGACCCGAGCCGGTGGTGCGCGTGGAGCATATCTACCACCGGAACAATCCGATCCTTTGCGCTGCAAGGCCGGGGAGACCACCCACGGACTACTCTCTGGCCAAGTGCTTTGTCAAATCGGCTCTCATCTGGGATCAGGTGGAAAAGGCCGGCGTGCCAGATGTGAAAGGAGTGTGGTGTAACGAGGCGGGTGGGGGCAGGCTCTTGAATATCATCTCTATCAAGCAGCGCTATCCGGGTCACGCTCGACAGGCTGCCCTGGTCGCTTCTCAGGTCCACGCTGGCGCCTACCTCGGGCGCTACGTCATCGTGGTCGATGATGACATTGATCCGACCAATACCTTTGATGTCCTCTGGGCCCTAACGACCCGTTCGGATCCGGTAGAATCAATCGATATCCTTCGCCGTTGCTGGAGTGGCCCCCTTGATCCGCGCATCCAGCCGGGGAAAAAGGGTTTGAACTCCCGGGCGATCATCGATGCGTGCCGCCCCTTTGAGTGGTTGAAAGACTTTCCTCCTGTGGCGGAATCGAGCCCTGAGCTCAAGAAGAAGGTTTATGAGAAGTGGAGGAACGTGCTTGAGGGATAGCGAGACGGGCTCCGAGGTTGGACAGAATCGTCCGAGCTGAAAGAGACCTGTTAAGCGTGTAGAAGTGAATTCCCGGTGCGCCACCGCGCAAGAGATCCTCACACTGGTCGGTGGCGTGCCGAATGCCTATCTGAACAACTTTTTCCTTATCACCCTCGGCGGCTTCCAGCTCACCTAAAAGTGGTTTAGGAATTTTAGCCCCGCACATCTGGGTGAAGCGTTTGATCTGGGCCACATTCGTGATCGGCATGATTCCCGGTACGATCGGGACATGAATTCCTAAGGCTCGGGCGCGGGAGAGGAAATCAAAGTAATCTCTTTTGTCAAAGAATAGCTGCGTGACGATAAAATCGCCTCCTGCCTCGACCTTTCTTTTGAGATTGGCAAGGTCGGTCTCTCTGGTGGGGGCCTCAGGATGAACCTCAGGATATCCGGCCACGCCCAGGCAAAAGCTCTTCTGGGATCGGATAAAGCTCACCAGCTCATTGGCATGACGGAAACCGTTCGGATGGGGGACAAAATCGGTCTCTCCCTGTGGCGGGTCTCCCCGCAGGGTCATGATGTTCTCAATCCCTGCAGTTTCAAGCTCCTCCAAAACGGCGAAGATTTCTTCCCGGCTGTGTCCCACACAGGTGAGGTGGGCCATGGCCTCAATTCCGGTCTCTCGCTTGATACGTTCGGTAAGCTCGACGGTCTTTCTGCGCGTGCTCCCTCCGGCCCCATAGGTGACGGATAC
>JACZXR010000175.1 GCA_022571535.1 Deltaproteobacteria bacterium
AGTTGCATCCTCTCGTCCGCTGGCAGTACCGCGGCGGTATCCCCGCAGAGGATCGCAAGGCATGGCTTTTCGAAGATGTGATCGATGCCAACGGCCGCCGCTTCAAGTTCCCGGTAGTCGTCGGCGCGCTCGCCGGAAACAAGGATATCTACTTTCTTGGGATGGGTTGCAAGACTGTTGAGGAAATGGACGAAAAATGGAGGCGAGCCCTTTCGCAACCGATTCCGCCTGTTGTGGTGACGGACGCGCCGTGTCACGAAGAAGTGCATGTCGGTGAAGAGCTGCACCAAGAAGGCTTGGGGCTGGACGAATTTCCTGTGCCGATCTCGACGCCCGGCTTTGACAACGGACCTTATACCACTTGCTCTCATTGGATTACCAAAGACCCGGAGACCGGAATCCAGAACCTTGGGAACTACCGCGGCCAGATCAAGTCGCCCACGCGTATCGGGGTTTTCCCATCCGGGCTGGGCCAGGACATCTACGTCCATTGGGAAAAGGCGAAGGCGAAGGGCGAACCGTTACCCGCGGCGCTGGTCCTTGGCGCACCACCTGTTGTTTCCTACGTTGCGGTACAGAAAGTTGCATATGGATTGGATGAGATGGCAGTTGCCGGGGGATTGGTCGGCGAACCCATTCGCATTGTCAAATGCAAGACCGTAGACCTCTTCGTGCCCGCCGAGTCGGAGATCGTCATTGAAGGGCTCTTGAACACGGAGTGGATCGAGCCGGAGGGACCCTTCGGCGAATCGCATGGTTACATGCACCCCCGGCAGCTAAATCCCTATATGGATGTGACGGCGATCTCCCATCGTAAAAATGCCATCTATGTCTCCTGGATCAGCCAGGTCACGCCGAGCGAGTCGTCGTGCATTCGAAAAATCGGTTACGACCGGCTGATGCTGGTCCACCTGCGGGACAACTGCCGCATCACGAGCGTGCTCCGTGTGGAGATGCACGAGCCGCTGACGAACACGTACAAACTCGTTATCGTCCAGATGCGCCGGCCGAGCGAGGCGGAGGTCTGGCGCGCCCTGCACGCGGCATCCTCATTTCATCCCGGTGTCGGCAAAATCGTCGTCGCCGTTGATGAGGACATCGACCCCTCGAATGAGGCGGCAGTGTTCTGGGCCATGTGCTACCGTATGAAACCTCACCGCGATGTCAAAATCATCGAAGGCATGGAGAAAGGACATGCGCCACCGTTTCTCTACAAAGATACTGTCCGGGGCACGGATGTGGTCTCGTATCATCTGCCTGCCGACGAATCCGGGATGCTGTGCAACGCGATCTTGAAAGAACCGTTCCCGCCGATCTCCCTGCCCAAGCGCGAGTATATGGAGCGAGCCCGCGAACTGTGGGAAGAGCTTGACCTGCCAAAACTGAGGCCGGAGATGCCGTGGTATGGCTATTCGCTCGGTCAATGGGACGATGAGTTGGACGAAGAAGCACGGCTTGCGGTGCTGGGACGCTATTATGAGACTGGCAAGAAGCTGGAGCAACGGAGAGAGAAAGCGTGATACGCGACGCGTGCTGAATCCTGCGCGGACACCAAGTCGAATCCTTGCGAGCACCCCGGTAAGATTGGGTCTATCAGAAAAGGTTGCATATCAAGTTATATCGACCACGGGGGAAACCCGACCTGCCTGCGCAGGCAGGTTGGTAATGTGCCCGCGACAAGCCGCGGGGTATCCGAATTAATGAAAAATCATTATTATATCCCTGGCATTTTGGCTAAATCGCTTCGGCCGTTTCCTCGCACATACCCTTCGGGACACCCTCCCATTTTGAGATGTCCGTCAAATCGGGGCCAGCTCAAGCCGTCCCTTTAGTTGACTTCTATTTTTTCACATGTTACAGACAAGGCACTTGTGGACATTTCTAACTCATCGTCTTTGAAATTGATCAATTCTTGCTAAAGACCGGCTCCTACGGGGCGATATTCGGGTAATAACATCTGGCATCTAGGCCCGAAGAGTTAAATTGGGGTATTTTAACTGGTGAGAATGAGAAAGTTTATGGATTTTCAAAGGCTTAGAGTCCTAGTCCCGCCCTTGACCTTGGCCCTGTCACTCTTTTTCCTGTTCGTCCTCAACCCAACGGACCCCATGCATGGGGATATGGATTACCTGACAGAGGAATTAAAATGGGCCGATGGGGAGCATTTTGACGAGATCTCCAGGATCTATTCCGTACTTAGAACACACAGGAAGGATTTGGATCATATCGCAGCATGGACCATAGCTAAGACGATCCTTGAGGAAAGCAACAAATATTTGCTCGACCCGATGCTGGTCCTTGCCGTGATAAAAGTGGAAAGCTCCTTTCAACATTTGGCAGTCTCGCCCGTGGGGGCCAGAGGGCTAATGCAAATCCGCCCCTTCGTTGCCAATGCCATAGCGCCTGAGGTCAATATCAAGCCCTGGCATGGGATCGATAGTCTCGATGATCCAGTCCTCAATATAAAGATCGGGGTTTTCTATCTCAGCCGCCTGAAAAAGAGGTTCAAGGACATGGAACTCGCCTTAACCGCGTACAACTGGGGACCAACCAAGATCGGATATAGGTTAAAAAACAGGGGCCAGATCCCGCTGGGGTATGCAAGGAAAGTCCTCTCCGCCTATCACTTCTACAGCCAGGATTTGCCGCAAAATCCATAGCTTACCGTCGAGAACCACGCTAAATTCCCCCACCAGGTTTATAAAAAACCGGACCAGTGTTTGCCGACTGCTATTCCTGGCCATTGATTGGTCAATCCAGGCAATAGAAAATAAGAACTGCAGGATCACAGGATACGGCTTAACACAGAAATCAGAAGGGGTGTGGCACCCGGCCACGAGCCTGTGGTAAATAGTTCGAGTTTACTTCTTCGAGGTAGACCATGAGCGATCCAAAGGAACTGACCCTGACTGACCAGGCATTGGAGGAGATATCGCGGCACGCGAGGGAAACATTTCCTGAGGAGTGTTGTGGGATGATCTTCTATAACGGCAGGACCGACGAGGTACGGCTCTGTGTGAACATTCAGAACAAACTTCACGCCCTGGATCCGGAAACCTACCCGCGCAACGCAACCATTGCGTATGCCATGGACTTCAAGGAACTGGAATCCATCATGCACGAAGCCAAAGCTACCAGCTCTACCCTCAAGGCCTTCTATCACTCCCACCCAGGACACGAGGCCTACTTCTCCGAAGAGGACAAAGGATTCGCAACTCCATTTGGAGAACCTACCTACCCGGACTGCGCCCAGGTTGTCATCTCCATCTATGACAGGGTGGTCAGAGAAATATGTGCCTTCGCCTGGGTACAGCAGGAAAAAGATTTTGTCCGGATTCCTCTCAAAAAGGTGCCGCCCCCATGAGACCTAGGAACCGCACCATCGATGTCCGGGGATTAAAAATTCATTACACGGAGTGGGGGAATCGGCAAGGAGAGCCGCTAATTCTAATCCATGGCTTCCTGGACCATTCCCGAAGCTGGGACCCCTTTGTCACAGCCATGGAGAAGGTATCCAAGAGGCGGATGTGGATCATCGCGCCGGACTGTCGTGGACATGGGAACAGCGGTTGGGTCGGAGCAGGGGGCTACTACCATTTTCCTGATTACATTCTCGACCTGGACACCCTGATTCATAGCCTGGGAACCCCTTCAGTCAGCTTGGTGGGACATTCCATGGGCGGGACCATTTCGTTTCTATACGCAGGAACCTTTCCTAACCGGGTGAGACAACTCATCTTGGTTGAGGGGCTTGGTCCTGTCGGTATGACCTGCGCGGAAGCGCCTCCCAGGATGGAAAAATGGCTTTCGGATATCAGGGCATTGGAACAGAAAAAGCGATCGAACCATTTAACCCTTGAAAAAGCCGCAAAACAACTGCAGAGGAATAATCCTCGGCTCAAGCCGCAAATGGCCATGCATCTGGCACACCATGGAATTAAACAGAAGGGCAACGGGAGATGGGAATGGAAGTTCGACCGCCTTCACCGCACCACCGCACCCCAACCATTCTACGTCGAACAGGCACTTGAATTCCTGGACCGCATCAAATGCCCCGTTCTGTTGATTTGGGGAAAGGAAAGTGCCCGATACCTCCAGCAGCGCAACATGAAAGCACGCCTGAAGGCGCTGACTCACCAAACCGTGGAAGAAATTCCACGGGTTGGACACATGGTCCATCATGAAAACCCTGAAGGGCTGGCTCGGATTGTGTCAGACTTTCTCAACGTGTCGAAATGACAAAAAGCTATTGATCTACATAACGAATCCTGTTAGGTTCACAGTGAAAGGGCAGGCCAGTGACTGAAAGAAAGAGGCTGTTCCTAAAAGTAGGAGAAGAAGTCACCCATAACCATTATTACCAATGGGGGATCGGCGTTGTCGAAGAGGTGATGACCTCATCTGTTCCTGGTGGAACCTGCCTGGTGCGCATCCGCTTCCAAGACATGCGGCTACGCGTCTTCAACAACGACATGGACAGCGAAGGATGCTGTTACTATTTCGGTGTTCGGCGCTATTTCTATTCATCCCGCAAGGTCAACGATTCGCGCCTTAAATGGCTTTCCTAGCAAATATCCAAAAACTGTTGGACAGGTTTTCAATGGTCAAAATTCTCTTTGCAGCGCTGCTCTTGTGTTCGCTCCTGACCCCCCCTACTCTATTTGCCGATGGCTTTATCGAGGAGGCTGGGGTAGGAATCGGTGTGGTTGCCGGCAACCTCATCTATGTGCCTTTGAAAATAACCACCATGATCCTGGCGTTGCCCCAGGGGTTTTTTTCCTGGTTCCTATCGGGCGGAAACAATCAACTCGCCGAGCAGTTTCTGGACGAAGTTATGGAAGGGCCTTACTTCATTACCCCTGAGCTGGCAAGATTTGCCATCGGTGAAAGACCAGAGCTACTTGAAAATAACCCGTGACACGCAGCCTCTTCCTCGAGGGAAGAGACCCCGTGCCACAGCCACCTGCCACCATCCTGACAAATAACATTGCCGAGAATTTAAAGATTCAGCCCTAAACTGATCTCTATCCTTCCGGAAAGCCCCTATCTTCTGCTGGGGACTGGGACACGCGTTACTTATCAACTTATCCTGCACGTGTTCTGCTAGTCCGAGTCCCCGGCGCCATGATAGAGAGACGACGTTCATAGGTTTGACTCCTCCCCCCTTTCACTGGTAGAGGGATATCATTTCTGCTACCCCAGAATCCTACTGACTGTAAATAGGGGATCTGGAATCCATTGGGAAAGGTGCTGCAAAGAGAACGGCAATGAAGCCAAGCTCTGCGAGGATAATCGCCGAAACGTTAAAGAATAACGAGGTTCGGTTTATTACAGTACTTCCGGATGGTTGGTTATTCGAGGTATATGAGATTATCTCTAAGAATCCTTTCTTCAAGGTAGTCCCTGTAACCCACGAAGGAGAAGGAGTCAGTATCTGTGCGGGGGCTTGGTGTGGGGGTATACGGTCTGCCATCATTATGGAGAACTCGGGTCTACGCGCTGCCGCGGAGACCCTCGGGCGTCTCTATTGCTTCCCGGTGCTATTGCTAATGAGTTACCGCGGAGACATCGGTGATAGAGCCCATTTCGGCCGACCCATAGGGAGGACGACCGAGCCTGTGCTGCAAGCCCTGGACATCCCCTATCTCGTTGTCCGGAAAGAAGAAGATATCGAGCGTTCTATTCGCGACGCAACACGGACCATAGACACAGCTCAGGGAGCCGTAGCGCTTCTCTTCAGCGGAGAGACCGTAGGATGAAAC
>JACZXR010000176.1 GCA_022571535.1 Deltaproteobacteria bacterium
CATTTGGCTGCACATCCTAATGGCAACGTAAGGGGCATTTGCGGAGAAAGGCGCTTGGCTGGCGCGTGCGTATCAGGTTTGCCTTCAAACACTAATACAAACAGGGAAAATTTCGGATCGGGGCTAACCGTCAATAGCCGGGGGTAAAAGTGAAACTTGCAATTTTCTGTGATTTCGACGAGACCATTACGCGCACGAACGTTACGGACGGGGTGCTGGAGAGGTTTGCTGACCCTCACTGGCTCGAGATCCAAGAGCATTGGCTGGCAGGAAAACTGAGTGCCAGAGAGGTACTCGAATACCAGATGCCCCTGGTAACGGTCACCCCGGAGGATTTAGATGCCTTTATTAACTCAATTGAGATAGATCCCTTGTTCGCTGAATTTGCCCTCTCCTGCGCGCAGAAAAATGATTCTCTCTATATCCTTAGCGATGGGTTCGACTATTGGATTGATAGGATCCTTCGACGAGCCTTGTCCGCTTATAACGGTATGGTGAAAAAAATTCCTGTCTTTGCATGCGGCCTAAGTGTGAAGGATAACAGGCTCGATATCTCTTTTCCTTACTTTCCCCAGGGCTGTATTCATGGCTGCGCCACGTGTAAGTCTGCAATCTTTAATAAGCTGAAGCCCTCCGCGGAAAAGACGATCGTCATCGGCGACGGGGTATCTGACCTTATTCTTGCCAAAGACGCAGATCTGGTCTTGGCAAAGGACGGTCTCAGGGAATTTTGTCAACGGAAGGGAATCTTGAACCAGGAATATAATGACTTTTCAGATGTGATCCGGATCATCAGTGCCTTTCGGGAGAAGACCTTTGAGGACAACATTGGAGATACATAATGCTTGAAAGTCAACTACGCGAGCTAGAGGCCCAATATTGCTCTTGGGGAGATGCGGTTCACTCTGCTGAGTTGCCCAAGATATTTGAAAACTGTGAGGGAAATTATCTCTATGACTCTAGAGGTACCCCCTACCTTGATCTCCAGATGACCTCGGCCACAGCGAGCTTCGGTTACCGCAACAAACGGCTTACGCAAGTCCTGAAGGAGCAACTCGATCGTCTCCCTCAAATCGGAAGCCATTATCTCTACACTGAGAGGGTCGAGGTGGCAGCCCGCATTGCTCAGCAGTGTGAAAAGATCTTCCATAAAAAGGGAAGAGTACTTTTCAATGTGGGCGGCGCCGGAGCAGTAGAAGATGCGCTCAAGCTCGTGCGCAATTACACCAAAAAGAACTCAGGCTTTGCCTTCATGGGGGGGTACCATGGACGCACATTGGGTGCGTCTGCAATCACTTCCAGCTATCGCTATCGGCGGCGCTATGGCCACTTCGGTGATCGCGCCCACTTCATCCCCTACCCCTACTGCTTCCGCTGTTTCTACGAGCTGAAGCGCGAGGATTGCGGTCTTTACTGCCTCAGGCAGTTCCAGAAACTCTTTGATACGGAATACTACTCGTTCTGGGACCCCAGGGCCGGAGAATGTGAGTTCGGTGCCCTGTATATGGAGCCGGTTCAGGGTACGGGCGGCTACGTAATCCCACCTAAGGAGTACTTTGTTGGGCTCAAAAAGACTCTGGAAGAGCGTAAGATTCTCCTGGTTGACGATGAGATCCAAATGGGGTTCTTCCGTACGGGGAAGTTCTGGGCCATCCAGCACTTGGGCATTACTCCGGACATTCTCCTCTTCGGCAAGACCCTGACCAACGGTCTTAACCCTCTGTCCGGGCTCTGGGCCAGCGAGGAAATCATCAACCCTGAAATTTTCCCCCCTGGCTCTACTTATTCAACTTATGCGCCCAATCCACAGGGCTTGGCTGTAGCTCTGGAGGTACTAAAGCTTCTCGAGGAAGAAGACTATGAGAAAAAGGTTACTGAGAAAGGAGAGTACTTCCTGGGGCAACTCAAAGAACTGAAAAAAAAGTATCCCAAGATCATAGGCGATGTGGATGGGTTAGGACTAGCCCTGAGGATAGAGCTATGCCAGGATGACGGCATTACGCCGAATCCTGCATTGACCCAAAAGATCTTTCAAGAAGGATTAAAAGGCGATCTCAATAAAAACGGGAAAAGTTATGGATTGATCCTAAATATCGGTGGATACTTCAAAAACGTCTTTAGCCTTTCTCCCTCCTTTGAGATCTCCAAAGAGGAAATGGACCTAGCTGTAGAGTTCTTCGATCAACTGATGGCAAGGGGGATAAAGTAACTTCCATCGATAACAGAGCCTCAGGAACCGTTTTGCTGCCCGCAATTCCTGAAAAGAATGTCTTTCTAAGCAGGGAGCTCTCTGGACAGAGGATCCGATGGAACTGGATCATCCATTGGAGAGCCGACCTGGTATGGTACGTTGGCTCAGCCCTGGCAGGCTGGCTTTACGTCATTCTCGTACTTAACTTGGGTCGAGGCCTAAAAGACCCCCTTCACGACCCATTCTATACATTGACGCTCGGCAGCCATTCCTTCAGTCTCACTTTGTACCTCGCTGTCTTTATCTCATGGGCCTTTCTGGTCGATTCGCCTCATCTATGGGCCACACTGGCCCGAACTTATCTTGACCCGGATGAGTGGTCCCGTCGCCGGCGTGAGTTGCTGTTCGCCCTCGTCTTGTTTGGTATCGGTCCCATTGCTGTCCTGGGACCCTATTTGCTGGGGATTGTAGTGCCTCTCAGCGATCGGGCAATGGCTCGGGGGGAGGAACTTTTTTTCGCCTTCTTTCGGTTGTGGGCTTACCAACACGTAGTGCGCCAGCATTGGGGCTTCCTTATGCTCTATAAGCGGAGAAACAGCGACCTCCAAGACCCGATCGAAAACCGCGCGGACTTTTGGTTTTTTAACTTGTCTTTGTATCTCCCGCTCCTGATGTTCGTTTCCGCACCATGGTACGACGAGACAGGGTTTCCGCACCTCGATACTGGCCTTATCGGTACGCACGTGATCACACAAACGGTCCATTCGATCTGTTTCATCCTCTATCTGGCGATTGTGGTGGGATACGTCCATTTCCAAATTAGGCGCTGGGCGAATGGGGTTACGCGAAATGGCCCGAAGCTACTGTTTCTGCTCTCGATAGTGCCCTTGCACTTCGTCGTGTTTGCGCAACCCCTGCTGGGATATTTTGTGGCGCCTATAGTAACCGTCGGACACAACCTCCAGTATCACCGCATTGTCTGGATGTATGGCCGAAACAAATATGCCGGGGATGGGACGGGCCAGTATTGGTTGGTGAAACCGATTTTCCGACAGCTTTGGCTATATTTGTTGCTGGGTGGGGTCTTTACCTTCGGTTTTCACCGAGGTCCATGGATAAATTTCCTCGAGGAGACACTCGGCTTCTATTTTGACCGTTGGATCTTCCCAGCAATCGGATTGATGGCTGGCCTCACGGATCCAGCCACAGTCGGTGTCGGTGCTCAGGTGATTGGTCTGCTGTTCACCGGCTGGTCCATGCACCACTACTACCTGGATGGAAAAATTTGGCATGTTAACCGTGACTCAGCTGTGGCCAGGTCATTGAACGTTTGATGCGGCCAAATCATGGAAGGTCAATGGCTGGTAGAGAAGCAGTGAAAAGTCGCATCCTCAATCATAGGGTTGGGACGGACCTGGTTGAGTTGTAAAGAATCGGAAAACTCGTTCGTGGGATGGAAAGTCTCCGGCAGACTATTTTCACTTTTGGCGAGCTCTGTTATTCATAATGTCAACACTACTCTTCCAACGCTTTGCATCGTGGTTTGCAACCAACTAGGGACTGGGCTATGCGGAGAAGTGGATGGGTGCGATGTGTAGGTACAGAATGAGACCTCCGGGAAAACCGATTCTCCGTCTTTGGGGAAAACTGCAAAGAAGGGTGACGATAGGGGCGTGGTGGACTGCAGTCTTTCCATGTCCCACACACAGGAATATGCGATCGTGCTTGTTTTCCTCATCGTTGACGGGCAAATAGCTAATGGCAATTTCAGCAGATAGAAAATTAGCAGTTTCTATTTTCTCTTTTTTTAGTATCTATTCACTATTTGCCAATTGTGTTGATGAAGATTGACCTATCAGGAAAAGTGGCCCTCGTCACGGGAGGCTCCAGGGGTATAGGAAGGGCTATAGCCCTTGCGTTGGCGGAGGCGGGCGCTGTAGTAACGGTCAACTACAAGGAAAGCGAGAGCATGGCCAATGGGGTGGTCCAGGAGATCGAAAGTAAGGGAGGAAGGGCCCTAGCCTACCGGGCTGATGTCGGCAGCTCTGAGAAAGTGGCTGCTATGGTTGACGGGATTCTCTCCCGATTTGGTAACCTCGACATCTTGGTCAACAATGCCGGGATAATCCGTGACCTCCTGCTCCTCCAGATGGAAGAGAGGGATTGGCTGGGTGTTTTGAGAACCAACCTTGACGGTGTGTATCACTGTTCCAGGTCGGCGGCTAAGGGAATGGTGTTAAGGCGATGGGGGAGGATTATCAATCTGAGTTCCATTGCGGCCACGAACGCAGGTAAGGGGCAGTCTAATTATGCGGCCTCCAAAGGGGCAATCAATGCCTTCACCCGCAGTCTGGCCTGCGAGTTGGGTCCCAAGGGAGTCACGGTCAATGCCATTGCTCCAGGCCTGATCGAGACCGACATGACGCAAAAAATTTTTCCTTATGCCGATGGTTTTGTGCGTGATCGCATAGCGCTACGCCGTCCAGGGAGTCCGGAAGATGTGGCCCCGCTGGCTGTCTTCCTTGCCTCTGACGGGGCAGGCTATATTACGGGTCAGGTTATTACTGTGGACGGGGGGATAATCTAGGAAATAGTGAATAGCAAATAGCGAAATGCGTATGAAAGTGGAAATCCGTAGAGATTTCTCCGTTAAAATTGTCATTTGCTATTTGCTATCTGCTTTGTTAGTAGAGGGGGATTCAATGGATCAGGAAGCAGAAAACAGCAAAAAGAAGTGGACCAGGGCTGAGGTCGAGACGGCCCTTAAAGAAATTCTTATCGATGCCCTGGATGTTGATGAAGGTCAGATCGTACCTGATGCCTCTCTTGTACATGACCTTGGGACTGAGTCGATTGATTTCCTCGACATCGGCTTTAGGGTCCAGCAAACGTTTGATGTCGAGCTTCCCAATAGGGCCATTCAGGATAGGGTCCTCAACTGGAGGAATCTCTCAGGGCTGCACGAGATCCTGGAGGGGCGGTATGGAGCTAAGGTCACGCGTGAAGATATCAAGAGATTTCAGACGATGGGTATTCCGGAGGTCCTTAGCTGGCTTGAAGAGAACCAGGGCATCACGGTGAAAAACGGTGATGCCGAGGTGCTGGCAGGAGAGTTAGCAGGCAGGCTTGCCAGTGAAGTCGAATCGATTGGTTTCAAAGCCTCTCTCATCGAGCAAGAAGAAATTAGGAAACTGCTGCTTAAGAATCTCAACTCACCGCAGATCCTGGACGGAATGCTACGGCTCTTCCGTGTGGGGGCCTTGGTGGATTTCATAACTGCCCGGGTTGGGGAGGGAATGCTGGGTAACAGCAAACAGTGAAGGGCGGATAGCCGGTGGTTAACCCCGATCCGAAAAAATATTCGAGGCATCTACGATGTTGACCACGATATGACAGCAGTTACCGACATTTTGATCTTCGGTTTGCAACTATACTAAAGGTGTGTTGCTGATACACGCTGCGAAGGGGTGATTGATGTGCTCTGATGCTCAAAGGGGATATTTTCTTGGTTTGACTATTTTCGAATCGGGGTTGATCGTGGGTCTCCAATTACACT
>JACZXR010000177.1 GCA_022571535.1 Deltaproteobacteria bacterium
TGCAGGGCGGAGAAGAAGGAAGAGGGACGGTACAGGTAGAGTACGAAGATGAAGATCCTGCCATCTATGCAATGTACGAAGATGACCTGCGCAAGAACGGAGTAAAGATTCGTCAGCCAAGGATTTCCAGAGTTCCTTAAGCTCTCTGAAGGTACCCCTAGACAACATCCACTCTGCTCCCATGAGAAAGTTTTTCAATTGGGATACAGTCTTCCTTTCCTCCATTACCCTCATTGTTCTGTACCTAACAGTTGTCCCTATCCTGGTGATGATATTCGGCAGCCTGCAAAGCGGTCTGCCTGGAAGCTGGACACCCCTCACCATAAATAATTATATCGAAGCCTTTAGCACCCCTTCCTTATACCAGGCGATTTTCAATGCAATCATCTATTCATTGGGTGCGGGAGCAATCTCCTTTTCTCTGGGCACCTATCTGGCATGGCTCACGGAGCGCACCAACATCACTTTCAAGGGTCTCATTTATAGCTCCGTGCTGAGCGCCCTGATGATCCCCGGCGTCCTGTTCACGATATCTTGGATTCTATTGCTATCGCCAAGGGCAGGTCTGATCAATATCTATCTCAGACAATTATTTGGCTTTACCTCGGGGCCATTTGACCCTTTTGGTATGCTGGGGATGATCCTAGTCTCCGGCATCGACGATTTTTATACGCCGTTTTTGTTTATGGCCGCGGCCTTTCGTTCGATGGACCCCTCTATGGAAGAGGCCTCCATCACCTCAGGCGCCGGGACAATGACGACATTTTACCGCGTCACCTTTCGGTTGATGCTGCCTGCTTCCCTTGCCGTGGGGCTCCTTGTCTTTATCCGCGGGCTTGAGGATTTCGAAGTCCCGGCCTTACTGGGTATCCCGGCAGGGGTATACGTATTATCGACTGAAATATTTTTAGCGGTACGGCGGCCGCCAGGCGACTTGCCCCTGAAAGATTTCCTAGAGGCAGAATGCCGTTCGGGGAATTTGGGAAATCATCGGGCACTAATGCCTGAATGTGGAGCATTTGTCCAGGGCGGGCTGGCTGAATTATCTTCCACTTTGTTCCCTACAGTACCCTTGATTCACTCCGAAAAGGCGACCTGCCACAATTATTCGACTGACACGATTACTGCTTTGCCTATACGACACTAATCAAATTTTTTCCTTTTTCTCGTCGCAGATGATGAAAGGTAACTCGGGTATGAGAGTGAGAGAATTCATTTGTCTTGAATCATTTGCGATTTTTATTGCGATAGCCCTTGGACCACAAACGACTAACGCGGCCCTGATCTTTGACCATCCCAATCCTCAGGTCGGCGCTAACTTCGGCGCGGCCATAGCAGAAGTCGGTGATGTCAACGGAGATGGGACACCTGACCTCCTGATCGGCGCGCCGTTGCAAGACGTTGAAGGCACGACCGACCAAGGTCAGACCTTTGTGATAAGCGGTGCCGACGGCACACTCCTCTTGACCCTAAACGATCCGACCCCTCAAGTGGGCGGGGTCGGGTCTAGGGTCGTAGCTCAGCCTCAAAAAGAGTCGTAGAAGAAGCAGGCTAGATCATTTGTTCTCTCTTATCGGCTGCGCCGGGCGCAAGTTCTTGCCGTACGAGCAATTCTCACGAGTTGTCCGACCGTGGTGAAATGGACCCCAAAATGCTCGGCAATTTGCTGATAGGTGTATTCACCCGTTTCGTAAGCCGCAACGATGTCCTGATCCCTGGTTCCTTCCAGATGCTCTCCCGCCCGATACCCTCGGCTACGAATTGTCTGTAACGCTCTCGGGCCGCACCCCGCTTTCCCGAAAACTGTGCCAGTATGCCGTCGGTCGCCAGCCGTAGCAGGGCCATCCAGATCACCGGTGCCACGGCGCTCGACGATTCCAACTTCGTCTTTCCTAACTTCCTTCCAGCCTTCGATAATCCAGAAGATCCTTTGACGCCGAGGCTATCTAAAGAGTCTTGTGCCCTGCCGAATAGAGCCCCTGAGCAGATAAGTCCCGTTGAGGTAAACGTGTGAAGGAAAGGACGGCTACTGTCAAGCAAGACAAGGGTTGCGCGAAGCTGAGGAGTTGTTTAAGAGAGGATGTTAAAGGTGAAGGCCTCTTAAAAGGGGAGGATACCACAATGTACGGATGGAGAGGAATCGTCGGCTTGGTAAAACCGACCTACCGGCCGGGATCTTTGGAGAGATTCATTCGGCTCATGCCGGATGGGGTTTGCGTGATAACTCGGTATGTAGGGGTACGCGCAGGGACGGGGAAGGAATTCGAAGAGGCCCTGGCGATTGCCGAGCAGAGAGTGGCTGAGCTGGCGAAGCTGGGAGTGGACGTCGTAGTCATCCAGGGAGTCCCCCCGATTATGCTGCGGGGATACGGCTTTGATGCAGAGATCAGAAAGACCCTCCAGGAGAAGTACGGGGTGCCTGTGCTGACTGCGACTTTGACGCAAGTCGACGCGTTTAAGGCCCTGGGGGTTCGGCGGATAGTGGGGATCACCTATTTCAAGGACGATCTGAATCCAAAGTTCGGAAAGTTCTTTGAGGAAGGCGGCTTTGAGGTGGCCGCTATGCGAGGATGTCTTGACGTGCCTTTTTCTGATCTGGGAAAGGTCCCGGCGGAGGAGATCTACACCCATGCAAAGAGGATTTTCCTTGAGGTGGGAGGCGGAGACTGTATCTATCTTCTGGGAGCAGGTTGGGACTGTCTCCCCGCAATCGAGCCATTAGAACACGATCTGGGCGTGCCTGTTGTCACCAATGTGCCGGCTGATGTCTGGGCCACTCAGAAGCACCTTCATCTCCGCGAGCCGGTAAAGGGCTTCGGGCGGTTATTGGAAGAGATGCCATGAAGAGAAAATCACCGTCCTTAGAAAAGTCGGGCGGTTAGGGGAGGTCTGATGTCTCAAGTAGTCATCGTTACCGGAGGTGCGGGGGGAATCGGTTCTGCAATCTGCCGGGGGTTTGCCAATGACGGCCACACGATCGTGGTTGCAGACTTCGACCGTGAGGGGGCAGAGCGCCTTGCGAAGGATCTCGGAGGGGAGGCCGTAGCCCTTCAGGTCGATGTCGGCAACAAAGAGAGTGTTGGCAGGATGGTCGAGGAGTCGCTCAACCGCTTCGGCAAGATCGACGTCCTTCTCAACGGGGCCGGGATCATGCCGAGGAATCAGGTAAAGGACATTACCGAGGAGGAATGGGACAGGGTGCTAAGGATCAACCTCAAGGGGGTCTTTCTCTGTTCCCAAGCGGTTGCCCGGCACATGGTCAAAATAAATCAGGGGCGCATCGTCAGCATCGCCTCCGGCCGGGGGGTCGCTGGTGCACCCGGTGCGGCCCACTATGCCGCCTCCAAGGCCGGTGTCATCGCCTTCACCAAATCACTGGCCACGGAGCTTGCCCCTCACAATGTGTTGGTTAACGCGATGGCTCCGGGGGTGACGGATACCGCAATGTCCCAGGCAGGTTTCACCGAGGAAGAACGGAAGAGGCGGCTAGCTCTTTCGCCTCTCCTCGGCGGCTATACTCCGGTTGAGGACACCGTGGGCCTGTTCCGTTATTTGATCTCCGATGCAACCAAGAATGTAACAGGGCAGGTTTTTTTCCTCAAAACACCATAATTTCCGAATATGGAACCGGGGAGGATGAAAGATGTTGCCGAAGCTACCGCGTGAAAGCCTGATCGAGTTATGCCGGAAGATGTTTCTCATTCGCTATTTTGAAGAGGCCCTCATCGGTCTTCATAATGAGGAGCGCTTCAAGGGTCACTACCATGTCTATATTGGGCAGGAGGCTACGGGGGTGCCTGCGATTTCCTGTCTGGGGGTAGGAGACTATCTCTTCACTACCCACCGCAACCACGGACATCTCTTGGCGCGAGGCGCGGACCCGAGACGTCTGCTGGCTGAGATCTTGGGACGCCGCGACGGCTACAACAAAGGGAAGGGGGGTTCTTTCCATACCAATGTAACCTCTCTGGGATTTCCTCAAACGTCCGGGGTGGTAGGGGGGATCATCCCGCTAGCGACGGGCGCTGCCTACGCTGTCAGGGCGCAAAAAACCGACCGGATCAGTGTCTGCCTCTTCGGGGATGGGGCCCTGGAAGAGGGGGCTGCTGCGGAGTCCTTCAATATGGCCTCGCTGTGGAAGCTGCCGGTTCTCTATCTGTGCGAGAACAACGGCAAATACGGTCAAGGCAAGGCCGCCGGTACAGCGCGGTCTTCCACCATGGCAGTCTATCCGCTCACGGATCTACCTGCAGGATATAAGATCCCAGCACAGCAGGTGGACGGGACGAATGCGGGGGCTGTCCACGGCGTGGTTTCCGAAGCGGTAAAAAAAATTCGTCAGGGTGGAGGTCCGCAATTTATCGAGGCGCAGACCGTGCGCTGGCCCGGAGGCGTGACAAATTGGCCTGTGGTCCCGATAGCCACAGATGCTGCTATAGCCTGGGATGTGACCTCTGTCCCGGAAGCCGAGCGAGAGTGGTACCGCGACAGCGACCCGGTCCTGATCTTCATCCGTGAGCTTGTGGAGAAAAAACAAGTGTCGAGGGAGGAAATCTCCGAGATCCAGCAAGGCATCCTTGGCGTCGTCTCCCAAGCTGTAGAGTTTGCGTTCGACAGCCCTTATCCCAATTCGGAGACCGCCCTGGAGGATGTCTTTGCCTGATGGTGGAAAGGAGAGCTATGCGAGAACTAGTCTATTACGAGGCGAAGCTGGAGGGACTCCGGGAGATTCTAGCCGCCGACGAGAGGGTCCATCTTTTCGCTGAAAGTTTTTTAGGACTCAGCGAGCATAGAGGGCTCTTTCGAGAGATTGTGAAAGACTACCCTGACAGGGTGATTGCTCCCCCCATCTCTGAGATCGGCTTCTGCGGACTTGCCATCGGGGCGGCCATGGCGGGGTTGCGGCCGATTGTGGATCTGTCTACGGCCAGCTTCACCTTTGAGGCCTGGCCTCAAATCGTCAATGAAGCGGCTAATGCCCTGTACATGTCCGGCGGGCAGACGCGTGCCCCGGTCGTTTTCCACATGTTGCACGGTCTGCGTGGTGGCGGTGCCGCCCAGCACTCGCACAGCCCGCAGGCCATGCTGTGGAACTGTCCTGGATTGGAGATAGTCCTTCCCTCCTCGCCGCGGGACGTGAGAGGACTTCTAAAGACCGCTGTGAACTCCAATAACCCTACGATCTTCATCGATCACACGCTTCTCTTTGAGCTGCGGGGTCCGGTTCCTGAGGCGGATGAGGCAATTCCCTTTGGTCAGGCGGATGTCAAGCGAGCGGGCGGTGATGTGACCGTTATTGCCACATCTTATATGGTGCAGCGTTGCCTCACTGTCGCGGATCGTCTGGCGAATGAGGGAATTCAGGTGGAGGTGGTGGATCCGCGCACGCTGGTCCCGCTTGATTTTCAGACCCTGATGGCATCGGTTGAAAAGACCAGACGGGTGGTGATCGTGGACGAGTGTCACCAGAGTTGTGGGGTAGCGGCGGAGTTGGCAGCGCGGATCGGCGAGGCAGGGTTCGACAAGCTGCAGGCGCCGATCCGGCGGGTCACGACACTGGATGTGCCTGTACCTTACAGCGCGCCGCTCGAAGAGTTCATCAGTCCATCAGAGTCTCGCGTTGCGGATGCGGTTCGCGCGGTGCTGAGCTAAACACCCTTCGCCATTTTGGCTTGAGAATTAAGGAAGGCCTCCTGGTCTGAGGGTT
>JACZXR010000178.1 GCA_022571535.1 Deltaproteobacteria bacterium
ATTCAGATCAAGGGACTGACCGCCAGGGCGGCAGTGACGACGACGACCCTCAACACGGCGGAAATGTCGGCCTACATGGATACAATTTACCGCTGGGTGAGCGCCGAGTTCGGCTTTGTTGATAAACGGTACTCGGTGGAAGACATTACATACTCCTATTAGCACACTTATTGGAGGTCCAATGCAGCTCCCACCCCTTGCAGCAACGACTGTTGGTAGCTTTCCCTGCCCGAGTTGGCTCGCCACAGTCGTGCGCGGCGAGGCGACCTTTCGATTTGAGGGCGATACATTACGTGAGGCACAGGATGATGCTACGATCATCGCCCTTCACGACCAGGAGGAGGCCGGACTGGATCTGCTCACCGACGGAGAGCAACGCCGGCCCAATTTTATCTCTCATGTTATTGGATGTTGGGACGGAATCGATTTCGCAGAGCTTGGCCTAAAGCGCGAGTATCGTCGGCGCGCCCAAGAACGCATGCTGCCTCGGGTCATGGGTAAGGTAAAGCGCCGTATCCCAGCGGCCGTCGAGGACGTCCGCTTCGCCAAATCTCACACCAGTCGGCCCGTCAAGATGGCCGTCCCGGGTCCCATGACCGTGATCGATAGCACAGTCAATGAGGCCTACGATGACGAAGGGGCACTTGCTATAGATGTGGCTGCGGCCCTCAATGCGGAGCTTCTCGATCTACAGGCGGCGGGCTGCGACGTTTTGCAAATCGATGAGCCTGCCATGACCCGTTATCATGAGAAAGTAGCCGCCTATGGCGCCCGGGCACTTGACCGATGTTTAGAAGGAGTGAGCATCCCGACCATTGTCCATCTGTGCTATGGCTACCCTGGCGGGCAACCCCTGCAACACGAATTCGAATACCCCGAGCTGCTGGAGCATCTGGTGAAGACAAGGATCGGGGGATTCGCGGTTGAGTTTGGCAGAAGCAACTACGATCCAGCAGTTCTTCGCGTGTGCGAGGACCGGCTCGTAATGTTCGGGTGTGTCGACCCGGGCGATTCACCTCCTCCGGCTGTGGGGGCGGTCGTTGGTCGAGTACGTGCCGCGTTGAATTATATCGATCCGGCGAAGTTGCTGCTGACCCCTGACTGCGGCTTGATGACCATCAGCCGGGACCTTGCCCGGGCGAAAGCTCGAGTGCTGGTCGAAGCCGCACGCCAGTTGCGACACGACCTATGATTATAAGGTAACCCCGCGGCTTGCCGCGGGGACATGACCGATGGGGTTTCCCCCGTGGAGTTGCGGTCCATTACTCCACAGGGGGGGAAGAAGCGGTAGCTCTTCCCTTTGGTCGACCACGGGGTTTAAACCCCGTGGTCGATATAACTTACTTCCTGTACGGGCTCCATTCTGTAGAGAGATTGGGCAGGTCTGGTTCGGGCTATTTGTAATCCTTACACGTCAGATCGAAGTACTTCCAGAGGTGGTCGGTCACAGATGCCGCGACTGTTCAGCATGCCGATAAGGATGGTAATTCCGGTTACGACCAAGGGCCCAATTAGAATGAGCGGTACTGCGGGTAGATGGACAGCTTCAAAGACGAAATAGGCCAAGGCCCAGCTTGCAGCTACGGCAAGCATAACGCCAGTAAGCGACGCAAAACTTCCCAAGAACAGGTACTCAATGATGAGGATTTTTCTAATCTGGGCCCGAGAAGCCCCCAGCGTTCTTAACAATGCGCTCTCCCCAAGGCGCTGGTATCGACTGCTCATCACTGCGCCAGTCAGGACCATGAGTCCCGTCAGCACACTGAACAGAGTGATAAAGCTTATGGCGAAGGCTACCCTGCTTAAAACGGCATCCACCGTATTGAGGACCAGGGTGAGGTCGATCGCAGAGACATTGGGAAACCTCTGGACTACTGCCCTCTGCAATCTGGCTGAGATCTCATTCGAAGGCACTTTCGTGACGAGGACATAAAATTGGGGTGCATTTTCAAGCACACCAGTTGGAAAGACAACAAAGAAATTGGGCCGCATGCGTTGCCAGTTTACTTCACGGATGCTGGCAACTCGAGTTGTAAAAGGGACGCCATAAATATCAAATACCAGTTCATCACCGAGGGTCACCCCCAGGTTTTTTGCAATTCCCTTCTCCAGCGAAACCGCGATCGTCTCGGAGCTCCGATTCATTTTCCCTTGCCAGGTGCCTGCAACAATGGTTTCCGTATCGGTGAGGTGAGATTGGTAAGTCGACCGGTATTCCCTTCTAAGTGCCCAGTGTGAGATTTCTGATTTTGGATCTTCGCGGATTTCTTGAACGCTTTTGCCCTTGATAGAGGCAAGACGCATAGTGACAATGGGGGTCTCCTGAAAGTCGTGAAGATCGAAGGTCTCCAGAAGGCCTCTGATATCTTCTCTCTGATCTGTTTGAATGTCGAACAGAACCATATTGGGATTATTTTTGCTGCCCGCAAGCGAGACCTGCTCCAGCATCATATTCCGTGATAATTGGATGGTCATGATCAGAAACGTGGCAAAGCCAATCGCTAGCATGACAATTATGGTTTGGTTGTTCGGGCGGTAAAGGTTTGCCAGACCCTGGCGCCAGACGAAGCTCCAGGAGTTGGAAAAATAGTTCCTGGCGAGATACATCAATAGCTTTGCCATCCCTGTGAGGAGTCCAAAGGCACCACAAAGCCCCGCAACGAAACCCAATCCATGGGTCCAAACCTCGGTTTGTGCAATAGCAAACAGGCCGATAGCAGCGGCGATCAGAAAGGTGATGAGCCAGCGAAGCGGATCCATTTGTGAGTTGGTGTCTTCGAGGGAAGATCGAAGGGTGAGAAGCGGAGAGATCTTCCTGAGCGATATCAAAGGCAGCAAGACAAAAAGCAAGGTAATACCCAGCCCAATGGAAGCGCCTAACAGAATTGCTCTCCATGAGATGAAAACCGTTATCTTCATAGGCAGGAAGTCCCTGAGGATTTCTGGGAGAAAAACCTGCACGCCCACTCCAATCAGGATGCCCAAACAGGCCCCTGCCAGTCCCATGGCCGCCGCCTGTATGAGGTAAACGGCAAAGGTTTGTCCCGCTTTGGCCCCCACGCAGCGAAGAAGGGCAACGGTGCCTATCTTCTGTCTGGTGTAGACATGGATCCCGCTGGCCACGCCGACACCCCCGAGCAGTAAGGCAGCAAAGCCGACCAGGTTTAGGAAGCGAGAAAGGTTTCCAAAAACCCTGCTAAATCTTTCCTTCCGCTTCTGAACCGTGTCGACTTCGAGCCTGTACTTGAGGAGATGGGGTTGTAGTGTTTGAAGGAGTTGCTCCGTATTACGCTCAGGATCAAACTTGAAGTAGACCCTGTATCTAGCGATACTGCCCTTCTGTATGAGTTTTGTTTGATCCAGAAAGGCCATAGGAATGTAAACCCGAGGTCTGATTAGGCCGGCCGCGAAAGTCTCGCCCGGCATTTTTTTGAGCCTCCCTGCTATACGAAAGGTATGAGCGCCTATGGTGATCGAATCGCCCACCTGGGCATCGAACTGAAGCATCAGGCTATCTGCAACAAGGGCGTTAGAGCCTTTTTGATAATTTCTGGCGGCGCTTTCAGGTACGGTTTCCACTGCGCCGTAGAACGGAAAACTTCCATCCAAGGCCCTGACCCTTGCAAGTCGTGTGGACCCGCTCTTAGGGAAGGTAACCATGGAGGAAAAGCTGATTTGGCGGGATTGCTCTCCTCCTAACGAATTAATCAGGTCCAGCGTTTCTTTTCCAAGGGGGCGTCGGCTTTTAATGACCAGATCAGCGCCCAGCAAGGCCTTGGACTGGTCATGAATGGACTGTTTGAGATTGTCGCCAAAAGAGCTAATGGCGACTAATGCTGCTATACCTAAGGTGATGGATGTGATGGAGAAGAAAAGTCTTCCTCGGCTATGGCGGCTGTCTCGCCAAGCCATCTTCCAAACCCAGGCATCTAAAAAGTGCTTTGATCCCACGGCGGCAAAAGATCCAGGCAGATTGCGACAAAACCTCCTGGACCGGTCAGGGCAGTCCTTGTCGCTTAAGGTTTGGCTTTGTGACCTTATTGTTGTTGGTGATTTCCGAGGTGATGACTCCGCCCTTCAACTGAATATTGCGTGGAACATATTGGGTCAGATCCGGGTCGTGGGTTACCAGGATCAACGTTGTGCCCGCCACCGCGTTCAATTCAAAAAGCAGGTTAATGATCTTTTCACCCGTTTCGTGATCGAGGTTCCCGGTAGGCTCGTCGGCGAAAAGAATCTGGGGTCGGTTGATAAAGGCACGGGCTATAGCTACACGTTGCTGCTCGCCTCCTGAAAGTTGTAGCGGGTAGTGATGCATCCGATCTCCCAAACCCACATGGTCCAGCAGCTCCATGGCATGGTCTTTGACATAGGGCGTCCCGCAAATCTCTGCAGGTACCCCGACGTTTTCTAAGGCAGTGAGTGACGGAATCAGTTGGAATGTCTGAAACACAAACCCGGTATATTTATTCCGGACATCGGCAAGCTCGTCTTCATTTAAAAGGCCGAGCTGAATCCCCTTTAGACTCACTGATCCGGAACTAGGGCGATCCAGACCAGCGCACAGAGCCAGGAGGGTCGTCTTGCCGCTGCCGGATGGCCCGAGGATGGCAAGGGCAGTGCCCTTCTCCACGGTGAAAGAAACATTATCGAGAACCATTATTGTCCTGTTGCCACTTTTATAGGTTTTCGTCAGTTTGTCGGTTTTTAGTATAATGGAGTCGCTCATATAGATAACTTGGGGTTACCTTTGAAAAGTGGAAAATTAGTC
Source organism: Deltaproteobacteria bacterium (assembly GCA_022571535.1). GTDB lineage: Bacteria > Desulfobacterota > Binatia > UBA9968 > CAXXLF01 > JACZXR01. Next base: position 4,772 of record JACZXR010000178.1, read on the forward strand.
GTTGGGCATTCCAGGCTGAATGCTTTTGGCTGATGGCAACAGTACCCTATATTAGATACATTATTTCCAGAAAGATGAAAGATATTTGCTTCGCCATCAGGTGGTGCCTGCTGATCCTTTTCCTTATTTTGCCGGTCGTTGAAGCTGATGCCGTCGACCGGAAGACGATTCTGTTCTTGGGAAACAGCCTGACGGCTGGATACGGTTTGGACCGTGCTCAAGCTTTTCCAGCACTGATTCAGGAAAAAATAGATTCTATGGGATGGAATTTCGAGGTCATCAATGCCGGGCAGGGCGGTGATACAACGGCAGGCGGGTTGAGACGCCTCGATTGGTTGTTCAGTCGCAAGATTCATGTCCTTGTACTCGAACTGGGTGCTAACGATGGACTGCGCGGCATGATCCCGAAGGTAACCAGGCATAATTTGCAAGCTATTATCGATCGAGCGAAAGAACACTATCCGAATGTCAAAATTGTGCTTGCGGGTATGCGGCTGCCGCCAAATCTGGGCGAAGATTATGGCATACGCTTCAGGGCTATTTTTCCCGATCTTGCAAAGAAAAACGGTGCCTTGCTAATCCCTTATTTACTGGAAGGTGTCGGGGGAGTGCCTGAGTTAAACCTGCCCGACGGCATCCATCCGGGTGCGGAGGGACACAAGATTGTCGCGGAAAATGTATGGAAGGTGATGAAACCGATCTTGAGGTCGATGAAATAGATGTTTTCGTCTATTTCCTTGAGGAATAGGAGGAGACCCTATCTATTTATTCAATGTAAACCCCGCCTCTTGAGGCGGGCACAAAGTCGATGGGGTTTCCCCCGTGGAGTCGTGGTCCATTACTCCACAGGGGGGGAGAAGCGGTAGCTCTTCCCTTTGGTCGACCACGGGGTTCAAACCCCGTGTTTGATATAACTTGATCGCCGGTTAAGTTG
>JACZXR010000179.1 GCA_022571535.1 Deltaproteobacteria bacterium
GCCGGTGCGCAGGTAGAAAGGCATGCCGGCCCAACGCCAGTTGTCGATCTTGATGCGCAGCGCCACATAGGTCTCCGTCACCGAATTGGGGCTCACTCCCTCTTCCTGACGGTAGCCCTTGACTAGCGTGCCATCGATTTCGCCCACCCCGTATTGACCGCGAACTGTGGAGGCCGCCACCTCTTTGGGCGTGAGCGGGATCAGGGCGCGTAGCACCTTGACCTTTTCATCCCGGATGGATTGTGGCTCGAGAGATGAAGGGGGCTCCATTGCGATCAGACAAAGAAGTTGCAACATATGGTTCTGCACTATGTCGCGTAGCGCGCCCGCGCTGTCGTAAAAGGCACCTCGGTGTCCTTCCATCCCCAAGGTCTCCGCCACGGTGACCTGGATGTTATCAACATGCTTCTGATTGAATAGCGGCTCAAATATGGAATTTCCGAAGCGGAAGCTCAGAATGTTCTGCACGGTTTCCTTGCCGAGATAGTGGTCGATCCGATAGATCTGTCCCTCGTCCAGGATGGCCGTCACGTCCGTATTGAGTTTTCGCCCACTTTCCAGGTCATGACCGAAGGGCTTTTCGATGATGACCCGTGACCAGGCATTGTCCTGTTTGCCGCATATCAAACCAGCCGCACAAAGGTTCTGGATAATCATGGTAAAGAAATTCGGTGCTACAGAGAGGTAAAACAGCCGATTTCCGGGGAGGTTGAGTTTCTTGTCTAGCTTTTCTAGTTTCTCCTTGAGTTTCTTGAACGATTCCAGGTCGTTGTTGTTACCCGGCTGGTAGTACAGTGCTGTGATGAGAGGATTGTCGACCTGGACGGCTTTGGCACCGCCATCGACCTGGTTCTGAAGTTCGCGCAGCGTGTCTTCCCTGTAAGTCCCATCTGTCATTTCGGTCCGCGAGAATCCCAGGATGGCGTAGCGGTCAGGCAGGTATCCCGATTTCTGAAGCTGGTAGAGGGCGGGGATCAACTTACGTTTGCTGAGATCCCCCGAGGCGCCGAAGATCACCAGGGTTACCGGATCCTTGACACGAATGAGTTCACGGCCAGAGTCTAGGACTGCTGAGCGGGCGATGTGAACCGAAGCCTTTACTCCGGAGGAGGTATCCATGGATCAATCAAGTTATATCGAATACGGGGTTTGAATCCCCGTGTTCGACCAAAGGGGAGAGCTTCCGCTTCTCCCCTTTGGAAACCCCATCGGCTTTGTGCCCGCCTCAAGAGGCAGGGTTTACATTGAATCAACTCCCGCTTGTAAACCTTCAGCAAACAGCGGTCAATTTTCACCAAAGGAATTCATGGGTCGAACGATTAGGGCTCTCTGTCCAGGACCCTGTAACGCCTTGTGGGGAATCCTTTTTGGTACCAGCCGCCTCGGCGACTTACCTCCGAGGGCACTCAATCCTGTTAGTGAAGACAAATCCTTGTAAAACCAACTTATCTTACTAGTTCTTCCGAGGGCTGTCGAGGACGTTAAACTTGCAACTATAGGGTAAGTTGACAGAGAAGAGTGGGGTAGATATTCTCTGCATCTGAGCAAGCGGTCATCAATGGAAGATCACGCGGTGTTATTGTGAGGAATTCGGTTATGACCATTAGACAGGCCGCCCTCGGTCACGTGGTCTTAAACGTCAGGGATCTCAAGAAATCCGTGGGCTTTTAAGACATTTGTGATGATTCTTTCAGGGAGAAATCGAAAAAACCAGGTTGTCCTTTTCAGAGTCTTAGGTCAAGGGGCCCTTTTGGCTAACGTGCGGGGTCATTATAGGACGCAGGGAAAGGGGAGTGTGAATGATTGATTTTGAAGGCAGGGAGATCCCGACAACGCTGCGGGAGGTTGTCGATCCCAGACGGACCGTGCTGCTCGTATGGGATATGCAGAACGATCAGGCCGGAGGCTCTTTTAACAAGGAGGAGTTCCTGCGCACGACACCTCCTCTGATCAGCGTCGCTAAAAAGGCCGGTGTCCGCGTCGTGTATACCCAGTCGACTCCGTATCTGTGGCGTGATGAGTCACCAGCGCTGATCAGGAGAGCCATGAGAGAACAAAAGGTGGACCATCCGAGCAAACTCAAGCCCAGGCGGTTGCGGGGGAGCTTTGGCTGGCAGTTGATCGAACCCTTCAAGCCAGAGGAGGATGACATTGTCCTGGATAAGCGGCGTCCAACAATGTTCCTGGGGACGGAGTTCGAGAGCCTCTTAGGCAACTGGGGTGTGTCAACAATCGTGATGGTTGGGTGCACAACTGACGGTGGGGTAGAGGGGACCGTGAGAGATGGATTTTACCGAGGGCACTTCATGATCGTCGTCCGCGATTGCGTTGGAACCAGAACAGAGGACGGTCACCGGGATGCATTAAGGAGAATGGAGCGCTTCGGCGACGTTGTCGAGTCGGCTGAGTTGATTAAAATTTGGCAGGGCACAACTGACGGTGGGGGATAGGCGTGGAATATTTTTCGACTTATCACCTCAAGCGGTGGGTAGAACAGAACAAGGAACTGTTCGCTCCGCCGTACAAGACGAACCGGGTGCTAGCACGCCACGGGGAGTTCGTCGTCATGATCCTGCACGGTCCAAATGAGCGGTTGGACTTTCACGTCGAGCCGGGAGAGGAATTTTTCTATCAGATAGTGGGAGACATTGAGCTTCATCTTAAGCCCCCAGGTGAGCGTAGGCATATGGTTAAAATTCATGAAGGGGAGATCTTTTTGTGTCCCGGAGGTCTGGCGCACTCGCCGCGCCGCGGCGTAGGAACTTGGGGTCTCGTGCTTGAGCGAAAACGGCGCCCTGAGGAGCTAGAGGAGTTTGTTTGGTTCTGTGAGGATTGTGACGAGAGGGTACACTCTCAAGAAGTGGTTCAGGGCGACATTGCAGCGCAGGTCGCGCACATCTATGAGGCTTTCAACTCGGATCTCCGCCTGCGCACTTGCACGAATTGTGGCTACGTATTTTCCCAGACCCCGAGGGCCGAGCGGCTCGGATTTTTGGAGACGAAGTGCTAACCCCGATCTGTGTGAGGAAGGGGTCGCTTACCAAAATGGCCCCGCTGATGACTCACATCGGCCTTCAGATCCCTGAACGATCTGGGAAAAACCTGAAAGGATGACGTGTCCATGAGGAAAATTGGGGGACGGTGTGGGCGGAACAGACGCCCCATGGATCGATACAAAGGTGTTAGCCTCGATCCGAAAAAACAATCGAGGCATTTCTGATGTTGAGCGGCTTAGGACACTTTTTGATCGTCGGTCTGCAACTACACTAAAGGTGAGTTGCTGATTCATGCTTGAAACAGGTATTTGTCGCGGTCTGATGCTCATCAGGGAAGATTTCTTCCCTTCGAGAACCTCAGGGCCGTGAGCCTGTCGAACCGGTGACTGATTAATTTCGGATCGGGGTTAGCTGCTGGGCGAATGATTGGTTTTACAGTGGTCGAAGAAGGAGTTGAGCCAGGGATTCATTGCGTGTCAGGTCTGCTGACTAGAGGGGGATAAAATGGGCAAGAACTTGCTCTCGGTAGTCTTCAGTTTAGCCTTTGTCATTACAGTGTCGTTTTCCGTTTCTGCACAAATCCAGGTGGGTCCCTCACCGGATGACCCGCCCAATCTTTCAGAACCGGTCGTAAAGGCTCCACTGGTCACTCCGGACCGCCTCTCGTTGCCTCCATTGGTACCTGGAATACCAGGCTCAGGCGAGTTAGAAACGCGCGGACTTCCAAAATCTTCCTCCCCCCCAGCTCAAGCCCAATTGAGGCGTCCGCCCGATGTCTTCGCCGGTCCCTCAGAACCTATCCGGGAAGAATCTCTGGATGCACCAGATCGACCTCCACTAGCCCCTTTAGTCCCCAGGAGGGCGAGGTCTATAGAGTTCGAGGCGACAAAGGTGCCAAAGCCGCAATCCTGGGACTTGCTGGGGAACGAAGAAGTTCTGGGTGGTATCATAATCCTGCTTATCTTTTCACTCCTGGGAAACGCTTTTCAGATTTATCGACAAAGGTTCTATGGGAAGACGATCTGCAACGAGTTGATGTCTACTTTTAATAGCGTTGCCTGGATGCTGGCACGATGTGTGAACAAGACGGAAGAGCTTGACAAGCGATCGACAGCGGATAAGGCTGGTGATTTAGCGCTGCAAAAAGAGTACCGGGAGTTTTCTCTTGATACCGAGTTCATGCTCCGGGCCCTTCACGAGCAGCTGGTTGCTGTGGCAAGAAATTTGGGGAGAAGAGACAAGAGTTGGAAAGCAGGTCAGTTTGGCTATACACTCGAAGAGGTTCAAAGGATTCGAAGAACTTTTTCTGAACGTCCCGTTGGAGATGGTCGGCAGGCCCTTAAATCTGCAAGCGGCTAACAGTTCTTCGTAAGGGTCCAGCCTCCTTTGTCCTTCGAATATTAGGATACCCCGCGGCTTGCCGCGGGCACATTACCGACCTGCCTGCGCAGGAGGTGGGGTTTCCCCCGTGGAGTCGCGGTCCATTACTCTCCTTCGCCAGAATGCCCCGCCCGGGAGGGCGGGAATGAATGGCGAGGAGAGCCCTCCGAAGCTTTAGCGAAGGAGGGCTAAAGGCTACAGAGAGTTCCGCCATCCGTATCAGGAAGCCCCGCTCGGGAACGCGGGGAGCTTCACGCCTCAGGGGGGAGAAGCGGGTGCTCTTCCCTTTGGTCGACCACGGGGTTTCAAACCCCGTGGTCGATATAATTTGATTGTTCGGCTTGCTTCCGCCGATTGTATAGTCAGGCGGTCCCATGCCGGGAACAATGGTCAAACAGGGTCGGGGAATGTCCGTAGGAAAATTGTGATCAAGCTTGGAAGGCTGGGAAATTTTCTTCGTTCAGGACCGCTCAGGATCGGGGCATTTCTCCTTCACCTTCCGAACTTCTTAAGGCTTTTCTGGCGGTTGCTAAAAGATCCTCGAGTTGGTCTGGCGCCTAAACTGCTCCTCCTCGCGATGGTTGTTTATGTCTTGATGCCGGTTGATTTACTACCTGACTTCCTTGTTCCTTTCGGGCAGCTTGATGATTTATTTGTGATTTTTCTCGGGCTGAGGAGTTTCGTGAGGCTCTGCCCGCAGGAGGCAGTCCGGGAGCATGTTCGGGCAATCGCGGCTGGTGGATAGTTTCTTGGACTTCAAGGGGAGTGGGTTGGCACCAGTTCTTCATCGGTTAGGTCCGAAAAGAGGAGGGTCATTCATGTGGAGAAAGGCTTTGTGGTGCGTAGCACTGGGGACCTTACTGCTGGGATGTTTTTCCCCAGGGATTGCTGGCACGGATGACGCAATGGCGGAGCTGTGGAAGAGCGAGAGGTTTGTCAAGAAGGCCCAAGCTATCAAAGTGGGCAACTGGGAAGACGTTAGCCCCCGGGACGTGGCCATCGCGGGGCTTTACGAGATGGGCCGTGCAGTGAATAGAATAGAGGATCGTCTCGAGTCCGAGGTGGATCGTCTTTTTGGTTTCGCCCGGGTAGGGGCGCTGGTGCTGGCTGCTTATCTGGTTGCGCAACTTGTGTTGACTCTTGTTTTGATTATCAAGGTAGGGCGTAAATCTGTTGAGGGAAGTGTCTGAGATCGGCGCGGAAGATTCCAAGCGGACTTTTCCTGAAGCAGTGCCAGCGCTTTCAAAGAGCCGCTCCAAAGTCGCTCTCCCACAACTGTCGTAAGTGAACCATCGCTACTCCCG
>JACZXR010000180.1 GCA_022571535.1 Deltaproteobacteria bacterium
ACGCTGCCTTCGCCCATCCAGGTGAACGCGTGCGGCGCGCTGAAGCCGGTGTTCGCCCGCGGCGTGCCGCGTTCGGCAGCCTCCTTCAGCGCGTCGCGGATTATGGTCTTGTGCAGCTCGCAGTACGGGTCGTGCGCGTCGATCGATCCGCCGTAGAAGTACGAATGCTCGACGTCGCCCCCGCCGCATATGAATTTGAACTCGCAGCTCGGGCAGATCTCCTTCTTCTCCACCGTGGCCCCACGGAAGCGGCGGCAGACCTCGCTTTCCTTCCATATCTTCCCGAGCGGATCGGTCAGGATGCTCCCGCAATACAGTTCCTCCACCCCTGCCGTCGCCGCGGACGGGTAGACCTTGCCGTCCGAGTACACGCACAGACTTTCAACGCAGGCGTTGGACAGATCCCGCTTGATGCCCGCCGGCGTGCCCAGCCGCGCCTTCACCGCCTCGCAGTTGTCGATGGCGACGCCCGCATCGCGGCCCACCTTCTGCGCGCGGCGCACCACCTCGAAAACTTCGCGCTCGGTGCACGGCTGCTCGTGCCACACCACGCGCAGCACCTGCATTTCCAGCTCCCAGCAATAGTAACCTACCGTTGCCGGTATTGCACAATTGATAGGGTTTGCCGGATTCAAGCAAGACCGTGTCGAACTGTTTTAGTACGTGCTCACTTTCGGGAGTACGAACCGTACATTCCCCTTCTAGGACCATAAAGATATGGTCGTCGTTTTCATGATAATGCATGTCATCCTGAATATTAGCTTCACAATTGATGACCCAAAAGTAAGAGAGCTCAGTTTTCCATAAAACCTGGTGACGGATTTCCGGATGGGCTCCGACTTCCTGAAATGGGTTCTTTACTTCTGCCATGACCGTTACCTCCTTACGAGCCTTTTGTCTTCTATGCTGTTGATTATTGGGTAACCCCGCGGCTTGCTGCGGGCACAAAACCGATGGGGTATCCAAAGGGGAGATGCGGCAGCTCTTCCCTTTGGTCGACCACGGGGTTCAAACCACGTGGTCGATGTAACTCGATTTTCGACAATCCTTTTTTCACTTCCTATTTCTCTATTCCTTACTTCTGTTCACTTCCTTGACCATTCTTCCGTGAGTACCGTCACAGTAGGGCCGGTTTTTCGATTGCCAGCAGCGGCATATGGCAATCGTATTTGGAGAATCGAACTCAAGAATTCGAGGCGTTATGTTTGTGGTGGCATGTGAGCCATCACAAAATGGCGGAGTCTTTGTCCGAGTACACATGCAATACGCTTTGGTTTTCGACACCTGCTTTACAACGTAGGGTTGGATAAGATCTTCGTATGACAAGGCCAAGGTTAATCTCCTTTCACTGGAGTTGTGTCACTCAGAGAAAAAGACGTGGGAGCGTAACCCGGAAGGTTCTGCAATGGACTGACCTATTCTGACGCACAAACGGTAGCTATCTTTGGCTGTGAAGTCAACTGAGACTACTGAGAGGTCCTAATCAGGTAAGACATGTTGTTCCTGGGATGAAACAGTCTGGAAACCCATTGGTGGACTCAGGGGCCCGGTGGATTACCTGTCCGTAAAGATCTTCCCAGGACCGGAAACCACACATATCGGCATTTCACTTGTGCTTCGGGCATATCCGACCTTTCCGTTCTTATCAATGATGATCAGGCCTCCTTTTCCGCCGGTCTTCTCTTCTAGTAGTGCCACAGCCTTCTTGGCTGTGTCCATGGGATGAGATCCGGCTCGCATAAAATCAAGCGTCGTTTTGGCCATCACCACTCGGATGATGGCCTCTCCGTTGCCTGTGCACGATACACCCCCCGAGTCGTCCGCGTACGTTCCGCAACCCAACAATGGAGAGTCTCCGATTCTACCGGGGAGCTTGTCAAATAATCCTCCAGTAGAGGTTCCCACGGCAATGCCGCCTGCCTGATCCAACGCCACGCAGCCCACAGTACCGTGCTGTTTCTCCCAACGCCTGCGCGCGTCTTCAACGATTAGAGACTCCGGGGGATATTCCGGAACGCCTGACTGACGCGCAAAGCGATGTGCCCCTTCACCACCCAACAACACATGGCGCCCGTCTTCGAGTACCTTGCGTGCCAAATGGATTGGGTTTCTAATTCTGCTGACGGTGGCTACCGCTCCTGCCTTTAGTGTCCTGCCATCCATGATTGCGGCATCCATTTCCACCTGTCCATGGACATTCAAGGTAGATCCCGTTCCGGCATTGAAGAGCGGATTGTCCTCGAGCTCGATTACCGCCATCTCAACTGCCTCGAGCGCAGATTTGCCTTTTTGAAGGATTTCCCATCCTATCAGGGCGGCCTGCTCGCACCCTTTGAGCCGTTTGGAGAGGGTCTCCTCTGGAGGGTGACCTGCGCCGCCGTGTACGATGATTACCGGGTGGTGAGTCCTCACGGATCGATCATCCCTTCAAAGCAAGGCGTCCCAGAGGGGCAGGAGAAGCGGAACTATCATTCGATGCCTTGTATGTAGGTGGTCGAGGGTCAAATCGATCAGCTTACAATGACCAAGGAGAAAGGTCGTATTTTTTGCAATAACATGAAGTTATCTCGGTTTCTCGTATAGAGCGTTGCTCCAAGAGCACGGGCACTTAGGGCCACAAGGCAGTCGTTGACAAGGCCAGGCAATTTGCTTTTAAGATCTGGCCGACGGGTTAACACCTGAGCTAGAATATCGCCTGCCTCCTTCCACTGCCTGTGGTTAGGAGTCACAATACGCCGCGATCTTTCAAACGGACCCAGGAGGGTCTCCACGTACCTTCTCCCAGTCGAAGAGCGAACCCCCAACAATAGCTCTTGGGCTACAACTGAGCTGAAATAGATGCCTGGGGCTTCTTTTTCGTAGAGTTCCCGAATAACACCAAGGGTTCGTCCACTGCGGATGAGGTCGATGTAAAGATCAGTATCAATGAGGTGTTTTGCCATTAAAAAATCCGTTCCACCTCGCCTTTACCCGCAACCTTTTCCAATGACTTTAGGATCTCACTCCGGAAAACGACGAGATCCAATGCGCAGTCTATTGTCGCGGTTTCTGTCTTGGTCCGAAGAATCCGCTTGGCCTTTAGAATCTTGTTTTGATCGAGGTAATAATTCTTTCTTTTCAAGTTAGCCTTCACGTTTATCTCCTCGTACGTATAATAGAGAAATGTATACGTATAGGAGGGGCATGTCAAGCATTTCCCCATTTTGTTATTCCTAAACTGAACGGCCGCCAACTAACCCCGATCCGAAAAAATAATCGAGGCATTTCTGGTGTTGAGCGGCTTAGGACACCAGCTACCGGCATTTTGATCGTCGGTCTACAACTACACTAAAGGTAAATTGCTGATTCATGCTTGAAACAGGTATTTGTCGCGGTCTGATGTTCATCAGGGAAGATTTCTTGACTGATTAATTTCGGATCGGGGCTAACAGGTAGCAGAGGTGGAGAAAGGGGAGAAAATGTGTGGGATGAGTGATGTGTGTCATGTTGCAAGGCAACTGGAGCATGATTGCAGGACGGATCAAGGGCCTTTTGACATAATCAGGAAGCTAGAATGGGGATTTTGTAAAATGTACTGCCCTGACCCTTAACGCCAAGCCTTGCTTTCTACTCGTGCCAAAATGATCAGGGCATCGCAGGTGGTGCCGTTTTCTTCCAGGCGTCGAGTTCTTCCAATCCGGCGTACCAGGATTATGCAAGAGGTTTTCCAGCGCGTCCTCCACAAGTTGCCGCCGTATATGTGTTTGCGCGTTGATCTAGGAGCGTCTAATATTGTCTAGTGGATTTTGAGCGTGTTTTGAGGACTTTGCTTGCAGATTTTAATCACCAACAGATCCGATATGCTGCCATTGGAGGGTTTGCGTTGGGGGTTCTGGGGGTACCAAGGGCGACTATGGATTTGGATTTTCTGGTGCAGCGAGACGATTTGCATAAGCTGCACGGAGTTTTGACAACACTTGGCTACCAGCGGTATGTTCAGACTGAAAACGTTTCCCAATATCGCCATGCTGATGCCTTGTGGGGATCGGTCGATATCGTGCACGCCTTCAGGAAAGCTGCGCTCGGGATGCTTGCGCGGGCAAAAAGCTATCCAATATTTGGCGGGACGCAAGAGGTCCGAGTCGTTAATCCGGAAGATGTGATTGGCTTAAAGGTGCAGGCAATGGTGAATGATCCTGATCGTAGGTCGCAGGAGATGGCTGATATTGAGCGGATCATGGAGGTATACGGTCAGCGCTTGGATTGGCAAAGGGTAGAGGAATTCTATGAGCTTTTTGACCTTGCGGACGACGCCAAGCGATTGAGAGGGCGGTTTGAGCATGCTTAGTGAAGATGAAAAACAGGAGTTGAGGTCCCTTTCGCGGTCTTCCTCGGTCCGGGAAGAATTTCGGCAACTCCGAATGGCTTCTCGCCTCGGACCTGAAGGGCCAGTCAATGTGGACAACCTCTTGAGTTTCTTGAACACGATGGCTCGATTGAGCACGGTGAAAGCGATTCCAAAAACCTTCTTCCCCTACACCATTGTCCGAATCTAGACGATAGGAATTCCCTTTTGGGAGATCTGCTGATCGGGGTGCTTGCGGCGGACCGGATTTGTATCCTCGCTAGGAGGTATCATCCCCACGAGCACATCCACCCTCAAGATGTTGGGGTTACCCACTGGAAATCCGGAAGCGGCTTACTTTTCAGCCCTCAAGCCTCAAGGCATCGCGGGTGGCGCCGTTTTTTTCCACGAGTCGAGTTTTTCCAATTCGTCGTACCATCGCCGAACTTCACCGTAGGATTCTATGGGGAGATTTGCCGCCTCTGTGTAAGTTAGCGGTGCCCCTACGGAGAAATCGGCGAGCGTGACGTTATCCCCCACAATCCACCTGCGCCCTTTAAGGTGTTGGTTCAGTACGGCGGCGAAGAGGTGGAAATTCTCCTCTCCCTTGGCAATCTCAGCAGGATCAGGGTCTCCCTCACCTGTTATCTTTTTTACCATCCGCTCGTAGATCAGGGTTTCACATGCGGGTCCCCAGTGGGCGAGCTGCCAGCACTGCCAACGGCTGATGTCGGCCTGAACCTTTGGATCCGACGGCCACAGCTTGTTGCTCGGTTTCCGGGATGCCAGATATTGCATAATGGCATTTGACTCCCACAGCACGAAATCACCGTCCTCAAGTGTCGGTATCTTGTGATTGGGGTTGAGCTGGATAAACTCGGCTTTCATCTGTTCACCTGTAAGCAAATTTACCATCTCCAGCTCGGTGTCGAGTTCGAGATAGTGTATCACCGCAAGAACCTTGCGCGTGTTGGGTGAGTGCGGAAAATGATAAAGCTTCATTAGTCCCTCCTTGATCAATTGATCACTTATATTTTATTAACAACCGCGGGGAACTTTGGCTCAGCTGTCTTGCCAACTCAACACCAATAGGTCGTTCTGTCGATCGGTATGTGCTGAAGGATCTCACCGGGTATGTAGTCCTCCAACTTGATCCGCTCCATGGCATCGTCCGGACATCTGGAGACAGGTGAAAAGGGACGGTCTAAAGGTCGGGTTGCGTCAATGATCATGGCCGATGTTTTTCGTTCATCCACGAGTGAGGGGTCGATCAGCGGTCCGCGCATGATCTCGGGGTGGATGGAGATCTGCTTG
>JACZXR010000181.1 GCA_022571535.1 Deltaproteobacteria bacterium
GTTTCCAAAGGGGAGAAGCGGCAGCTCTCCCCTTTGGTCGAGCACGGGGATTCAAACCCCGTGTTCGATATAACTTGATTTTCCTAATAGCCTAATGATCCGTGGGTGAAGTCGCAAGCCTCTCCACCAGCTCGTCCCTCTGGAGAGATCCTTGCAGTCGTTTACTTAATCGTCTAAAAATGGCTTTTATTGTTAGGGTTCACGCGGTTTGCCGCGGGCACAAAGCCGATGGGGTTTCCAAAGGGGAGAGGCGGTAGCTCTTCCCTTTGGTCGAGCACGGGGATTCAAACCCCGTGTTCGATATAACTTGATTGAGGAGGACTGTCATGAGCAAAGATCTACGTGGATTTCTCGCCTTCGAAGAGGAAAGAAGACCCGGTTCGATAATCCGCGTTAGGGAGCCCATCGATCCAAATAAATTTGAGACCATTGCGTTCCTTCACAACCTGGATCAACTAGGAGTGGCGAAGATGGTCCTTTTTGAGAATGTCCTTACCGTCGCCGGTCAACCTTCTCCTTTTCCGCTTTTCTACAATTCTTTTATCACGCGCCAGTTTTGTGCGGACACCCTGGGTATGGGCGACCTCGAGTCTAATATGGATTTAAGCCTTGAGGTGTCCCGGAGGGAGGCCCAGAAAGGGGAGACTGAAACCGTTGCGCCAGAAATGGCTCCCTGCAAAGAGGTAGTGCTCAAAGGCTCCAAAGCAGATTTGAGGATCTTTCCTATTCCCATGCACCACAAGGATGATGCGGGTTCATATTTCACTATGACCTGCATCATGAAAAGCCTCGAAGGCGGCTTCTACAATATTACCTTCACCAAGAACATGTATTATGGACCGAGCAGGATGAGTTTTTCAGCTCACCGCCACCATCACCTGGAGGCAATGGTCCAGGAGTATGAGAAGAAGGATAAGAGGGCCCCAGTCATAATCGTTCTTGGACACCATCCTGCCTTTTATTTCTCTTCCTGCTGCATGACCCCTTACGGCAACGAAGACTATTTGACCGCATCCGCTTTCCTCGAGGAACCCCTGCGGCTCACGCCATCAGAGACCTGGGGGGAAGATTTCCTTGTTCCCGCCGATTCCGAGATCATTATTGAAGGTGAGGTCCCTCCCCATGTGCGGGAGTCTCAAAATCCCTTCGGTGAGGTCATGAGGTATTACCAGTGGAAGATGGAGGTCCCGGTCCTTGAGGTTACTGCGATCACCTACCGAAAAAAGGCTGTGCTGCAGGATATATGGCCTGGGCAAATGGACCACTGGAACCTGGGAGGGATCCCCAAGGAGGGGAGTGTCTTTAACGTGATCAAAAAGAACGTTCGGGGCATCAGGGCAATCCACCTCCCTCCATCAGGCTGCGGCCGAGTTATATGCTACATATCGATCAAAAAAGAGTTTGATAACGAACCGCGCAAGGTTGCCATGCAGGCCTTCGTGGAGATGCCCAACCTCAAGCTGGCTGTGGTTGTCGATGACGATATTGATGTGTTCAACGAGCGGGACGTCTTGTGGGCGGTAGGGACCAGAACCCACTGGGATAAGGACCTGGATGTGATACGAAAAGTCCAGACCTTCCGGGACTGGTTAGGCGATGCCGTAGCCATCATTGATGCGACAAGACCCCTGGACGGTGACTTCCCCAAACGCAACGAGATCCCCCAAGAGGTCATAGATAGGGTGAATGTGAGTAAGTATTTAAAATGATGACCTTTGACAGATCCTCTCCGTAATCACATCTCTTTTAGCTGGCCCCACCAACAATCTTATTTCGATTTTGAGACGTCTCAATTTCGTTTTTGAGTCGTATCATCACTATTGCTGTACACAAAGTTCACAGTCCTCTAGTGGCTTGAAAATATGATATAATCAACTGTTTTTATTGTAGAATTACTGCTTCGGCTGGTCTGGCCTGTAAACGATACCCGTAACGGAAGGACAAGCTATCTCTTCATCAATCCTGTCGAATTCCCCCGCCTAAAATTTATAACTTGCTGATATTCTTAAGATTTCAGCACGCCGGCCGATAGTTTTACAGAACCCTTCAGTTTTGGCACTCCGTTTGCAAAATGGATGTAGCGTGGACTTACAAACATCACAAATACCAGGGAGGAATTCTCATGGACATACTAATGATTTTTACCTCGCTCATAGCATCTTCCATTGCTTTTCTCATGGTCTGGAGTCTTTTCGAATAAAGATGAACCTGTAGGAAGAGTGGGATTTCAGCAGTCTACCGTTATTGAACAAAATCAGGAGGAACTTTTATGGACGCAATGCTTCTCTTAATGATAGTGCTTGCCAATGTTGGTGTCATGATCTGGAATGTTTACGTTTCTGATTAGCCTTGCGAATAAGAGTGTATTAGCAGACAGCTGGAGATCACCGAGTTGGCTAATCTAATGCGACTAGTTGGGTTTTGTTGCCATGTGTGTGGCTGGGAATTGATGTCCGGGTATAAAGGGATGCCAATTGAGATGGTGTGCTCCAGGTGCAATCGTCAAGTTCACAACGTATGTCTTGAGGGCAAGTTGTTCTGGATACGAAAACCTCTGATTTGTAAAACGTGCGCCAGCAAACGAATCAGCCCTGATGCCGCAAGGACTACTCAGCAGGTCGCAATTGAAAATTAAGCGGCTCCACCCTGCTGGAAAATTTCAAATTCCAAAATTGTAGCCCGATATCATGCCTGGTCTCTCACCGCTCGGCCGCGGACTTGGCACTCATTCCCTCAATACTGCTGTTTTCCTCTGTCGCCTCGAGATAGATCTTGGCGCCGGTCTTTTTAAATTCTTCGGCTTTTTCCATCATGCCGGCATCCAAGGCCGCCTCCGGAACCAGCCCCTTTGCCGCTGCGAAGTCACGCACGTCCTGGGTTATTTTCATAGAGCAGAAGTGGGGCCCGCACATGGAACAGAAATGGGCGAGTTTGGCCCCGTGCGCCGGCATGGTCTCGTCGTGAAATTCCCTGGCGGTGTCGGGGTCGAGGCTCAGGTTGAACTGGTCCTCCCAGCGGAACTCGAAACGCGCCTGGCTCAGGGCGTCATCACGACGCTGTGCGCCTGGGTGGCCTTTGGCAAGGTCCGACGCATGAGCTGCGATCTTGTAAGTGATAACACCGTCTTTGACGTCCTTCTTATTGGGTAGGCCCAGATGTTCCTTCGGGGTCACATAGCACAGCATGGCGGTTCCGAACCAGCCGATCATGGCGGCGCCGATGGCGCTGGTGATGTGATCGTAGCCGGGCGCGATGTCAGTGGTGAGGGGACCGAGGGTGTAGAAGGGCGCCTCATGGCAGAGCTCTAACTGCTTTGTCATGTTTTCTTGTATCAGGTGCATCGGGACATGGCCTGGCCCCTCAATCATGACCTGGACGTCGTGCTTCCAGGCAATCTCGGTAAGTTCACCTAGCGTAGCCAGCTCACCCATTTGGGCCTCGTCGTTGGCGTCGGCTATCGAGCCAGGACGCAGGCCGTCTCCGAGGGAAAAGGCGACGTCGTAGGCCTTCATGATCTCGCAGATCTCCTCAAAGTGGGTGTAGTGGAAATTCTCCTTATGGTGGGCGAGGCACCACTTGGCCAGGATCGAGCCGCCCCGGGAGACGATACCAGTAACCCGTTTGGCAGTAAGCGGGATGTAGCGCAGTAGGACGCCCGCGTGGATGGTAAAGTAGTCCACTCCCTGCTCTGCCTGCTCGATGAGGGTGTCTCTATAGATCTCCCATGTTAGCTCTTCCGCTTTCCCCTCCACCTTCTCTAGGGCTTGATAGATGGGGACCGTTCCAATGGGGACCGGCGAGTTGCGCAGAATCCACTCTCGGGTTTCGTGGATGTCCCTACCGGTGGAGAGGTCCATGACGGTGTCCGAGCCCCATCGTGTGGCCCAGATCATTTTTTCCACCTCTTCCTCAATGGAGGAGGCCACAGAGGAGTTTCCGATGTTGGCGTTGATCTTGACCAGGAAGTTGCGGCCAATGGCCATTGGCTCGCTCTCCGGATGGTTGATATTGGATGGAATGATGGCGCGACCCCGTGCGACCTCATCGCGCACGAACTCGGGGCTTATCCATCTAGGTATGGATGCCCCGAAACTGTTTCCGGCATGGGTCCGGCCAAATCCGTTTCCACTCTTCTCCAGGGCCATCTCTCGACCCTGGTTTTCGCGGATCGCAACGTACTCCATCTCCGGCGTGATGATGCCCATTTTTGCATAGTGCATCTGCGTCACATTTTGGCCCGGCTTGGTCCTAAGGACCCGCCGGCGCGACGCCTTCGGAAAACGCTCGACCGGGGCCCCTCCAGCTTTGGTGGAGGGACGGCCCTGTTTGTGATTTCCCGGCAATATCTTATGGGGGTTTATTTCCTCCACATCGCCTCGCGCCCGGATCCATTTTAAGCGGAGGGGCAGCAGACCCTTCCTGACATCGGTCTTGGCCGTCGAGTCCGTGTAGGGGCCGGAGGTGTCGTAGACAATGATACGGGAAAGGTCGCCTTCCCTGTCCCCGTTGTGGCGGGCTTCTGGAGATCCAGAGGAAACCGTGATTTCACGCATTGCTACACGCACGTCATGGTGGACTTTACCCTGCAGGGTAATCTTCCGCGAAGCCGGCAAGGGTCCGGTGGTCATCACTTTTCTGCTCTGGGTTTTCGTATGCTTATTGGATTTTGCCATGCTCTTCCCTCCCTGGCGATCTTTCTAACGCCAATTGTCTTTAAATTTCTATTATTCTCCCATTAAAGTTGAGGTTTATGCCCTTCCGCGAGACTCAGGTGGCTGCAGGATCTGCACCGGAATAGGCAGACGAGCAGTGGGAGAGACTATACATGCTGGTATTGTTTTACGTGCTCTTCGTAAAGTCCCTCTCTGCCTTTTTCCTCCAATTGTCGGGAGCGATTCATTAGCATCTCTTTGTCTTCGACGAAGTCCTTTCGTGATAAACCCCTGTTAGCGGGATGGACCCCAGTATCCATACGAATTGCATCGCACGGGCAGGCCTCCACGCAGAAGCCACAGTAGATGCAGCGCAGGGTATCGATCTCATAGCGGATGGGATACTTTTCGATGGAGTTGTCAGAATACTCACCCGCCTCTATATAGATACAATCCGCGGGGCAGGCCGTGGCGCATAGGAAGCAAGCAGTGCATTGGACGGTGTCGTCACCTTTCAGAGTTAGCCGGTGCTGTCCCCGGAAAGTTACCGGATAGGGCATCCGTTCATCGGGATATTGAATTGTAATAGCCGCTTGGAGATGCTTGGCAAGGCCGAAGAGGTGTAAGGTATGGACAAAGAGGTTCCGCCAGAAGCGGTAGCCCGTCATCATTAGCCCGCGGCAGATCTCCGGGAAATATAGCCTTTCCCAGAAGCTCATTTCCTCAATTCGCTTCATCACTCCCATCCCCCGGCCTTATTCACAAGAGCCTGATCTCTCATTTGCAAACCTACCGTCCACATATAAAGCATTGCTCCCTATTGTCAAGGAAGGCGGCATGATACGAAGCAAGAATTCAGGAGCCAGAATTCAGAATCCCGTCACCCCCCCTTCTGTCTCCTGTCTCCTGTCTCCTGTATTTTTCATCTCACATCCACCAACACATCTAGCAACCTGCCCACATCGGCACTACCA
>JACZXR010000182.1 GCA_022571535.1 Deltaproteobacteria bacterium
GGGTGCGGGAGAACAACAGGGGACCGATAACATCGCCCGCTCCCTGGGCGAGATCCACAAGGCGTGCCCCGGTTATCGAGTCCAAGTCACTCTGGAAATCACAGCCGGACAGGGAACAACACTGGGGTTCCGCTTCGACCAGATTCGCAGCATCATCGATGCGGCAAATGAGGGTGAGCGCCTCAGGGTCTGCTTCGATACCCAGCACGCCTTTGCCGCAGGATACGACATCAGGACAAAGGAAGGTTACGAGAGGACCTTCACAGAGTTTGAAGAAAAGATCGGCCTCAAACTCTTAGCGGCCTTCCACCTCAACGACTCGAAAAAAGAGTATCATTCTAGGGTGGATCGCCATGAGCATATCGGTAAGGGGCACATTGGCATCGAGGCCTTTCGGCTGCTCATGAATGACCAGCGCTTCTGGGGTCTTCCCATGTGTCTTGAGACCCCAAAGGGCCCCGATCTTAAAGAGGACAGAGATAACCTAAAGTTGCTGCGAAGCCTCATCCTCTAAATTGTTTGAAACCGATGGGCTGATCCTGAATAGTTCTCAGAATAGGCTAGGGTAAATTCTGCCAGAGAGAGAATGTCTCTTTCCCCGCCTTGGAGGTGGTTGAAGTAAACCAGGGTTCTTGGGCCTCGGCTCCTCTGAGAATGCCAAAAAAATAGATCCTCAGCATTTGATCTATCAGTTCCGCAAGGGCCAGGTCTCTCTTGGGGTGATACCAGGTGTAGATCCAGTTCATCATCCCGAAAAGGGAGAAGGTAACTACTCTCACGTTCATCCCCTTGTCCCCATTGCGGCTCCGCAGTTCCCCGATTAGATCCATCAGGATTTTCACGTAACGACGCTTCAGGAGCCGGACCTTATCTTGGAACTCGCCAGTGAGGGATTCATCCTCATGCGACATCACCTTCATCTCGTACACGTTGTGCAGAAAGAAGCCAAGATGATTCTCCGTGAATCTACGGATTCTGGTCCGCACGTCCTCCTGTGGATCAGCGGTTTTTTCCCACCTTTGCAGCAAGGTCATGAAGCACTGCTCCTGAATCAGGAAGAGGAGTTCCTCCTTGGTACGAACGTAATAGTAGAGACCGGCCAGGCTCATGCCCGTGGCGCGCGCAATATCACGGATGGATGTACGATGAAAACCCTTCTCCGCGAAGATTTTGGCAGAGGCCTTGAGGATCAGCTGGAGCCTTTCGTCGTAGTGACGGGTTGAGGATTCTACGCGGTTGGCCATCAGTAGTATCTATAGTTGCAAAATGCCCAACAGGGTGTCAACCACGAAGGGCCGGCATCACTTCCTGGGCGAACCGTTCGATTTGCTCCAGCCGCTCGGGCCAGCGTGGCACCATGAACTGAAGCGCGAGACACTCCACTCCAATCTCTTGGTAGGCCTTCAGCGCCTCGATGAGCTGCTCGGCATTGCCCATCAAACGCCCTTCTTCCTGAGGAACCGGATTCCGGGTGAGCTCGATGGGAAGACAACAGGCTAGAGTGATCTGATCGGCGTCCCTCCCTGCCTCCACCGCCCATCGCCGAACGTTGTCAAATCGAGCGGCAAGCTCTCGAGCCGTAATCTTTACAAAATAGGGAAACCAGGCGTCGCCATAAGAGGCGGCTCGCCGTTGAGCTCGGACCCCCTCTCCCCCGACCCAGATCGGGATACGAGGACTCTGAAAAGGCTTTGGGTAAAAAGCTACTTCCTCGAAGCGATAGTAACGCCCGTGAAAGTGCGATCGATTCGTCCCCCAGAGTTGCTGGACAATCTCCAGCTGTTCATCGGACACGGCTCCCCGCTCGTGGAAGGGAGCATCCAACGCATTGAACTCTTCGACCATCCAACCCACTCCAACCCCAAGTATCAGGCGCCCTCTTGAGAGATGATCAATAGTCGTCGCTACCTTGGCCCAATAAAGCGGATGGCGATAAGGTAGGACAAGGACGCTCATCCCGAGCATGATCTTTTCAGTACACCCGGCCAAGAATGCCAGACAGGTGAGAGGCTCTAGAAACGGCCTATCGGGGGGAACGATAAAGCGCTGGTCCGCACTGTAGGGATAAGGTGTTTTGATCTCCCACGGGATGATGATGCGGTCTGCCGCCCAGACTGAATCATAACCTAACGCCTCAGCCCTACGGGCAGCCTCCATCAGGGTATTCGGACCAGCCGCCCGGCCTGAGATCGGAAGAAAGATGCCAAGCTTCGTCTTCTCACCTCCTCTTAAATCTCCTTGAGCAAGGGCCCCCCACCGTTCTCTAGCAAGCCGGATATCGATAAAAAAATCAAGGTTCCTTCAGAACTGTCACACACACCACCCATTTTCTCGTTCGTCACGTGCGAGAGTGCTGGTACCGTACTGTTGACACCACCAGTGTGAACACCACAAAATAGAGACTAGATTGTAAGGATTTGACGACATGAGGGCTACCCCAAAAACCAAGCTGTGCGATCATTGTGGGAAAAGGATCAATGCAAAATCTAGAACCTGCCCATTCTGTGCGGGGAGGCTCGTAGATCACCTGGCACCAAGGACTGCTGTGTGCCCCCGATGCGAAATGACTCTCAAAATCCACATTCCTCACGGCGATCACGAGGAATATGACATCTGTCCAAAGTGTGGAGGCCTGTGGCTCGACGCGGGCGAATTTCGCCGGGCCACTCGCAATGTGGATGTCCACAGACACAACAAGAGGAAGGGGAACTATCTGAGGGGACCTTTGAGGAATCCCTTGAAATATATCCCCTGTGTCCGATGCGGCAAGGTCATGAATCGAAGGAACTTTGCCCGCATATCCGGGGTCATTATTGATGAGTGTGGCGGTCATGGCATATGGCTTGATTCGGGTGAACTCGAAAAGATAAGGCATTTCATTGCGGATGGCGGTCTCGAAGAGTCACGCGATAGGGATATTGTAAAGGTCCGGGATGAACTAAGAGAGCTTGCCTCAAAGGTTAACCAGGTTGCTTTTACCCAAAAACTTCTTCATTTCTGGAGCCCCAAACGATGGCTCTTCTCCGGCTTCAGATAATACCCTTCCATCATGCAAAACAATCTTTTGTGCCACCATGTCTAATGACCAGCCCCCGCCGGTAAGCACCAGCAGAATGACATTGCCCACCGAACTATAGTGAAGCCCCGCTATTCATTATTTTGTCGAGCACCATTCGGTTCATGATAAATGATAAGCAGCTCCTGAAAGCTCAAATCAATGAGAGAGAGACGTGCTGCGGGAGAGTAATAAGAATAGGGATCTTCATCGACAAAAGACTCGATCCCTATTAATGGAGCCGAAAAAACGTAGTCAGTACAATATGACTGAACGGATGCTTTGCCCCTCATGCATTAAATCAAACGCGCAATTGATCTCCTCCAGGGGCATGGTGTGGGTGATCATTTCATCCACTTTGATCTCACCACGAAGGTACCTCTCCACGTAGCCGGGCAGTTGCGAGCGGCCTTTGACCCCTCCGAATGCCGTCCCCCTCCATACCCTTCCGGTGACTAACTGGAATGGCCGGGTGCTGATCTCTTGACCCGCATCTGCCACGCCGATGATAATCGATTCACCCCAACCCTTATGGCAGCATTCGAGGGCGGAGCGCATCACGCTGACATTACCAATGCATTCAAAGGAGTAATCCACGCCGCCGTCTGTTAAGTCGATAATGACCTTCTGAACAGGTCCATCGTGATCATTGGGATTAATCAAATCCGTGGCGCCTAACAGTCTCGCCATTTCAAATTTCTTCGTGTTAATGTCAATGGCAATGATGCGTGCGGCCTTAGCGATTACCGCCCCTTGAATCACGCTGAGGCCAATACCACCCAAACCAAACACAGCCACAGTGGAACCAGGTTCCACCTTAGCGGTATTGAGCACAGCACCGATCCCGGTGGTGATGCCGCAGCCCAGCAGGCACACTTTATCCAGCGGCGCAGCTTGATTGACTTTCACCACTGCGATCTCCGGTAATACCGTATACTCGGAAAACGTTGATGTGCCCATATAGTGGTAAACGGTCTTTCCTTTGACGGAAAAACGCGAGGTCCCATCGGGCATCAGACCCTTACCTTGGGTGAGACGAATGGCCTGACACAGGTTGGTTTTTGAAGATCTACAGAACCTACATTGACCGCATTCCGGGGTATAGAGGGGTATGACGTGATCACCCGGCTTTAAGCTGGTTACGCCCATGCCCACCTCCTCTACCACTGCCCCACCTTCATGGCCCATGATGGCGGGAAAGATCCCTTCAGGATCTTTGCCGGAAAGAGTGTACGAATCAGTATGGCATACGCCGCTGGCAACCAACCGTAACAAGACCTCGTCTTTGCAGGGACCCTGCACCTCGACTTCCTCTATTTCGAGAGGTTTGCCCGCTTCCCAAGCAACAGCAGCTCGCGACTTCATAAAGCCTCCTTGGACGTCTCGACCGACGTATGTCGAGTTGAAAGGATCGAATCTTGAATCATGGCATTAGAGTGGCCGGGGGCAGGCCTAATGCTTACCATCTTCTCCTACTCTCTCAAAGATTTCACAGTAGATCTTCTGATGCCTTTTTCCGCATGAACGATGAAATTGGGATCGGCCATGCATGTTCACCTATCACATCGACCGCGCGAGCCTGAACCTTCAGGCTGTTTTTAACCGACAAATAGAGTGTCCATACCAGGTATGTACATTGACTTATTACAGATCCCTCCCCACAAATTCACCACGTGCTGCTCTGGGTGACCTCAAAAAGACTTGCTCAGACACAAGCTAAGCATTCAATGATTCTCTAAAAGTCAAAGTCCGACCCCGCATGTCTCACGCATTCTTTCTCTTTAGCCTCGTCTTTTCGGGTTAGTCAAAAATTTCCCACGATTTCAGATGCCTTGATTTATGGGGCTATGCGAATTCGAGACGTCAGTCTCAAAGAGTTTATTGTTTCTGCGATTATTACCTTTCCCGACCATTCAAGATGACCTCTAGCTTCTCCTCTCTCCTTCAAAACTGCTTGATTTACAGTGGGTTACACCATCATTGAGAATAATTCAAGTTGGCACAATCTTAGCTTTCCTAAATAGATTAGGTGAGCAATGAGAACATTAGCTTTATTAGAGGAGGATGGCAAAACGATGAAAAAAGCAATTCTGGTCGCATGCAGTTTGGTGATTTTCCTGCTGGTTCCACCGATCATGGCCCAGGAGGGCAATCCCTGGCAGAATGCCAGGGACAGGCTTGATGAGATCGGCACCCGTATCAACGACCGCCTAGACCGCCGGGGTGAAGTGATCAACGATAGGCTAGACCGACGTGGCGAGGTTGCGAATGAGCGATTGGACCGACGAGGTGCAGTCATCAACGAGCGGCTTGACCAGCGTGGCAAAGATGCGAATGATCGTTTGGATCGCCGAGGTGAAACCATCAACGAGCGGCTCGACCACATGGCGGAGGTAGCACGTGAGCACGGCAAAGAGGGTTTGGCCGAGCGCTTGGACCGACGGGGCGACAGGATCGAAGTCCGTCTGGATCGTCGTGGGGATCGGATTAACAACCGTCTCGATCAGAGAGGCAACCGGATTGAAGCCCGTCTGGATCGTCGCGGGGATCGAATTGACAACCGTCCCGAT
>JACZXR010000183.1 GCA_022571535.1 Deltaproteobacteria bacterium
CCCACATTCCTTTGCATCTTGAATCAGCCGCCGCAGTATAGCTCGATGACCCAGGTGAATGCCATCGAAGTTCCCCATGGTTAAATTAGGCTTAGGGATTGAAAGCCTTCGATTTTCGATATGACGCAGAACCTCCATGGCCTCCTTTGGCAGCCATCATATCTAGACAGCGCCGGGCTTACGCCTCCTCAAGGAACTCGTTGAATGAACAAAATCTTATGACGCTCGAAAGGCGGGTCCTTAGGGCTCAGGATCTCCGAGGGGGTATGATTCCAGGGCTGTCACCATCTCTTTTGCCTTGACCGCCTCTCGCGACTCAGGGTACCTGACAATTAGCTCTTGGAGAATCAGACGTGCATCCACTTTATCGCCCAGCTCTGCGAAGGAGAATCCCTGCTTTAACAGAGCTGCCGCTACCTTATCCCCCTTGGGGTATTTGCGCCTAACCGTGTCAAATTCAAGGATGGCTTGATCGAACTGTTTTAGTGCGTAATAGCTTTCTCCGATCCAGTATTGGGCATTGTCGGCTAATTCGCTCCTAGAGTGGCTCTTCAGAAACTTCTTAAATCGAGCAATAGCCCCACGGTAATCATTTCGCTCCATCAGTCTCCAGGCCTGATCATAGTCAACCTGCTCATCTTCCCGCGCACCCGAGAGAACAGGCTTCCCCTCTGCGGGTTGAGTCCCAAACGCAATCCCTCCGAGGGCTTTCGTCCCGCTTTTCCCCTGGGTAGCTCGGAGGACGGCCTCGTGCAATACCTTCAATTCCTTTTCCCGCGCCTTGAGAAGTGTGCCCTGAGCCTTGAGTTCGTCGTCTATCCTAGCGACCCGTACACCCAGATCCTTGATTCTTTGGCCCCCTTCACGGACCGACTGCCCCATCTGACGGTCTATCTGATACCGGAGTGCACTCACCTTCTCGCCCAAGGCACTCTGATCCCTCTGCATCTCCTGGAGAGTGGCCTGGGTATCGGCCAAACGTGACCGGACACCATCAAGCCCACTACGGAGTGCGCTATTCTCTCTGCGGATTATGGCATTATCTCTTCGGAGACGTTTCTGCTCCCTTTCGATGAGCGTCATTTCTTGAGGACCAACACAACCCGACAGCAAGACACCGCCCAGCACGAAAGGGATGGGAATCAACCACTTCATAAAGATTTTAGAACCATATGTGACAGGTGACAGGAGTCAGAATCATGGTTCCTGACTTCTGATTTCAAGAAGATGGCCGAACTGTGATGGTGACGAAGTGGACGCGACGATTCTTAGTCCAGCATCCCTCCATTTTCTCCTTGCACACCGGCAACTCCTCACCGTAACTTATAGTCGACAACCGGTCCGAAGAAACCCCCAGGGTGGTAAGGTAGTCCTTGGTTGCCTGTGCCCTTCTAGCACCAAGGGCCAAGTTATACTCATTCGTCCCCCGATCATCGGCGTGACCCTCGATCTCGGCTCGCGCCGATGGATTGGCCTTAAGCCACGCGGCGTTAGCCTTAAGGGTCTCCCGAGTATCAGGCCGAAGATTGTAGCGGTCAAAATCAAAATAGATGTCCTTTAGAGCACTAGACCTGGACGTGGGTGGAACAGAGGGAATCTCCCTGCCTCTGCGAAATGCCTCCAGACTTGAAGGCTGACTCACCTCTCTGCCAGGTGCCCGTTGGGCGGACTCTGCCCCGGGTGAAGATGGAGCCAGGGGTTTGCTAGTGGGCGGTGGGGGGCATCCGGTTAGCCAAAGAAGAGCAACGAAAACCAAGCCAAGCTTTGGAGAAATCCACCGATTACGCATCTTTCCCTCCTTGCCTATCCAATCGCTGAAGATATCTCACCATGATTAAAAATTTTGTCCGTATTTAAGAAACTGAAAGGACAAGAAGAAGTAAATTTGTATTCCCAGACTCTGACCCTCAACTTTTTTTGGATCGAGGCTAATCCAGGCGTGGCGACCAAGAAGGACTTGTATCATCTCCGTTGGACCCTGTCAATCGCCGCTGATTCTCTCCGTTCGCCCTCATGAGGTATAGATGATAACGACCGTTCCTGCTCGAACTGAAAATGATATATCTCCCATCGGGAGACCATGAAGGATCCTCGTTATCGCCTGACTTGGAAGTAAGAATATGTGAGTCCCCTCCCTTCGAACTGATGGTAAAAATATTAAAACGGCCGCCGGATAATCCGGTAAACGCAATTTGATCTCCTTTGGGAGACCAGTCAGGGGATGTATTGTATCCGCCCGTGTAGGTGAGACGCCTCGTTTCCTTTTCCGAAAGATGCATAATGTAGAGTTGCGGGCTCCCACTCCTATTGGAGACAAAAACCAGTTGATCTCCCCCAGGAGACCAGGAAGGAGAGACATCAATCCCAGAATTTTTTGTCAGACGCCGTAGAATTTTCCCCTTACGATCCAACAAATAAATATCAGCATTGCCGTTTCTCTCCAAGGTAAGAGCGACATTTTTCCCGTTGGGAGACCACCTCCCGCCTAGATTCAGACCCTTCCGGGAGGAAAAGCTCGTTTTCTTCTTGGAGAAAAAGTCAAATTGATAGACACCGGGCTTTCCATCTTTATAAGATGTGTAGAGTATGCTGCGCCCGTCGGGGGTCCAGGAGGGGAACAGGTTAATAGTCCTGTTCTTCGTGACCTGCAGCTTTTCGGTCCCATCCAGGTGGACAATATATATTTCCTTAAACCGCCCCCCCGCCGTGGCAACAAATGCGATCCTCGTGTCGAAGATACCTCGCACGCCGGTGAGTTGAAAAATGATTTCGTCTGCGAACTTGTGTGCAATACGGCGGAAATCTTTCACCTTTCCAGTGTATCTCTTCCCGACAATCTGTTTTCTCTGATAGACATCAAAAAGGCGGAACTCCGCGACGAGGTTTTCCCCTTTAACCTCGAATCCTCCCTTCACCAACGCCTCGGCGCCAATGGTGGCCCAATCCCGAAAATCGAAGCCCCCCAAAGTAATTCCACTTCTCTGAGGGTGCTCAATGTATGCAGACCGATCCAACACCCGGAACCAGCCCGAGAGATCCATGTCACGAGCCACGATGTCCGCTATCTCTTGCGAGAGGTTTCTTTTATCCACCTGCCCCAAGTTCTTAAGCGGAGAGACGGCTATGGGAAACCGCTCAGCCCCGGGGCCGACGATCAACCCCTTTACCTGAGCATAGAGAGGCGTGGCGCCGAACCACGTCCAGAACGTCAGTAGAGCTATAAAAATCGGCCTAGGGGCGAATAACCTAGCCACTTAAATCCCTCGGGCGAAAAGTCAATTCCACATCCATAAAATCTTTACGGTAAACAACCGGAGTAGGCGGCAAAGGGCTCGCCTTTCTCACCGCACGAATGACCGACTCGTCGTATGACGGATCTCCCGAGGCCTCAACAATCCTGAGTTTAACAACCTCTCCGTTCTCCTGAATACCAAAACGCACGGTCACTTCCAGATCTGAATTCTTTCCCACCCATGTCCACCGCTCTTTAATCTTGTAAAGCATTCGCGTCCGATAAATCAAGAACTCCAATCCCTTGAGTATCCCACCTCCCCGACCATTCTGCTCAGAGACCGCTGCACCTTGCCCCTTGCCTGGTCCGATGCCCGCTTTCTTGGACTCGCTTTTCCTATCCTCTGTTCTCTTTTCTGCCCGTTGCTTGACTCTTTCCAGGGCAGCCTGAATCAGCCTGTTGCGCACCTCGGACGGGAGGCCCTCTCTTGTTCGCTCCTCTCTCTTCACCCTCTTTTTCGATTCCTTGAGGGGAGTGGATTTTTTCGTCCGCGTTGCAATCTTCGTTGCTTTTTTTTCCGTCCTCTTCCTTACTTTTTTCTTCTGCTTCTTGGCCAATGCCACCTGGGACCGTCGCTTATTCTTTGTTATTTTTTTTACTTTCTTTTTCTTTGAGACCCGGGAGGAGCTCTTTTTCTTGACCTCTTTGGGTTTTTTCTTCGATGCCGGGGCAGGCTTGATCCCAACGTCTAGGCCCCCACCACCAATCTTTTCCCCACCTACCAGATCAACCGTATAGACCGGATAAGAGACCGCACCACGGGAAGAGGCCTGGGGAAAGAAAAAAAGGGCCCCGATCATGACAATATGCAGGAGGCCGGAAAGAAAAACCCACCCCCACAACACACTACCCCCTTTCTCACGACGAGAGGATGGGGCGCCTTCGTTTTCCTGCTCGATAGGTGGATGCGGCTCCACGCCCTAACCTTTCCCTGGACGAGGGCGAGTAATCATTCCCAGCTTCAGCATGCCTGCCTCTTTGATCACTTCAATAGTTCTCATGACGATCCCGTAGCGGACATTCTGATCTGCTCTGAGATATACCTCTTTACCTTTCTGGAGTTTCCTGATTGCGCGAAGCTTTGTTTCCAGGTCCTTTAGTTTAATCGGATTATCGTTAAGATAGATCTTCCCTTTTTTAGTAATAGAAATAATCAGCGGATCTTCCTTGCCCGCAATAGCCCCGGCCTTGGCCTCCGGCAGATTCACCTGCACCCCTTGCTGAATAATAGGGGCCGTCACCATAAAGATTACCAGAAGCACCAGCATGACATCCACAAAAGGCGTCACGTTGATCTGGGAAATGGACTCCCCATTTCGCCGACCAGAAAGGTCTCCAGCCATAATAGATTCCCCTTTCTGTGTTTTCTCTAACCTATCAATCAAATTATATCGACCACGGGGTTCAAATCCCATGGTCGACCAAAGGGAAGAGCTGCCGCCTCTCCCCTTTGGAAACCCGACCTGCCTGCGCAGGCAGGTCGGTAATGTGTCCGCGGCAAGCCACGGGGTATCCTTATAATACGCTATTTGACAAAATCACGCTCTGCAATGTTCAAAAATTCATGCGAGAAGTTGTCCATATCAGCAGCCAGGATCTTGATCCTGTTGGCAAAGTGATTGTAGGCTATCAGGGCAGGAATAGCAGCAAACAAGCCCGCTGCCGTGGCAATGAGGGCCTCTGCAATTCCGGGGGCGACAGCTTGGATGCTGGAGGTATGGGTCACGCTGAGGCCCCGGAAGGCATTCATAATCCCCCAAACCGTACCGAATAACCCTATAAACGGTGACGTACTGGATGTCGTAGCTAAAAAGGTAAGTGCCTTCTCAAGTTTGGTAATCTCCAGGGTTGTCGCCCGTCTCATAGCCCGATCCACGTTTTCGACCCCCCCCAAATCCGTGGTTAATATCTCACCATGCGGATTTTCTTTTTTCCTGCGGGAAACTCGAAGCAGCTCTTTGTATCCCGCACGAAAGACCTGGGCCACCGGACTCAACTTCAGCTCCCTACTATCATCATAGACAGAAGGGAGGCTTTGGCTATCCCAATAGATCTTGATGAACTCCGCCGATTGAATCTTGGCTGCACGAACCTGACGGAACTTGTAAAAGATGATCCCCCAACTGACTACCGAAAAGAAGACGAGGACGTAGAGAACTGCTTGAACGAGCGGGCCTGACCCTCTGACGAGGTCCAGAACCCCCTGTTGCCGCGTAGCCAACGAACTCGTCTGGGCTAGAAGCTCGAGAGACCAAAAGGAGGGCATTGTTTAATCCAGATACTTATAAAAAAGTATTATAATTGTTATACTTAGTCAACTGGATT
>JACZXR010000184.1 GCA_022571535.1 Deltaproteobacteria bacterium
GCTGCTATCTTAGGGGACATCTTTTATGGCCTTATTCTAAATTCATTATCATGCCTTGTGCCCCCCGCTTGGATGCTCCAGGCGTCCTGCATCATGTCATGGCCCGTGGGATCATGCGGCAGACCATGTTGGGGGTCAGGCGTGATAATTGCGATTCTGCAGGGAATAAGAGTCAGGAACCTTTAACTTTTCGTACATGTTTCCGTAGAGATTCTCTCTATTACTCATCCCTCCCGGATTGAATATCCAGACGCCTTTCATGAGGACCGGTGTGTCGTAGACGCGGATCACGAGCGCCCATTTATCGGTGGGAGTGGTCGGAGTCAACTCCTGGGCCCGAACGGTGGATTGCAGCTTGGTCTTTAAGGGTGAAGCCGATATTGCGCAGAAATAGCTCTTCTGTCCAATCTGAGGCAAGCGCGGCACAGTTGGTATCGTGCCGAGTTGTAACCCAGGGCTACTGCGAGATAGGCTGCGGGCCAATAGCCGGATAGGCCGCCGGGGCTGGCAGTGTTTGTCCCCCAGGAAGGCATTGACAAGTTGAGGTAAGCGGTGGATGTTGCGGGCAATTCAATTTTGAGTGGCGCGGCAGTCTCAGGGGATAGGCTGCCAGCGTTGGCAGCCGTCTAAAGCGGCTCACTTAATAGTTAGCCGACCAAAGGTGATCTAATGGCGTCGCACACCCCGACAGCTGGATTTTTATGCAACCGTTGAGGTAGCGGGCTAACGAGTGGTTGGAGCCGCCGCCGAAAAACGTTCCGTCCGGATTCCTGTCTTCTGTTTGCTGGATATGCATTACTACTTGCTGCATCGCACGGCCTAGGGCAGCCATTTTGTGGGAGATGGGCTTCTTGACAGCTGTTTTGTGGAAGCGTATTAGTCTCCCGTTAATAAAAATATCTACAAGGATTAATAATTCTAAAAATTAATAAGGAGGAAAAATGAAAAGGAATAAGCAGATTTTGATGCTCACCGTGGCGTTTGTCTTTATCTCGTATCTCTCTGCAGGGGCGCTGTGGGCGATGAGCCACGATATTGTAACGGAAGAGGTACGCTACCATAAACAACTGAAAGACGTGAAGGGATTCCTGGCACGACCGGCAGATAATGAGAAACATCCTGCCCTTGTCCTGATCCATGAATGGTGGGGGCTGAATGACAACATCCGAGAGAACGCTCGTCAGTTTGCCAAACTGGGTTACGTGGCCCTGGCAGTCGATCTGTATCAAGGTCAGGTTGCAGCCGATCGGAAAGAGGCCAGAAAACTCGCTACCGGGGTTCGGAAAAATAGGGGGCCGGCCTTTGAGAATCTAAAGCAGGCCGTTGCATATCTTAAAGGGCGGTCGGCCAACGTGGAACCTCAACGGGTAGCTTCCGTCGGATGGTGCTTTGGCGGAGGCTGGTCCTATCAGATGGCAAAAAACGATCTCGGGGTAAAGGCCACGGTTATTTATTACGGACACTTCAACCCCAAGGATGACTTGAGCAGGATGCGGGCGACGATCATAGGCCATTACGGAGAGAACGATCGGGGTATCAAGGTGGATAATGTTCGGGAGTTCCAGGCCAGGCTGAAGACATTAAATGGCGATCATGAGATCTACATCTATCCGAATGCTGGTCACGGCTTCGCGAACCCAGGAGGAGGGAAAAGGTATAACAAAGAGGCTACGGAAGATGCCTGGAAAAGAACCACTGCCTTTCTAAAGAAGTATCTGTGATAAAGGCGGTCGCGACCTCTTCAGGCCTCTGAAGGGCCTGACGGCGAGTGGTCTTTGATGGCTGGGTGATGCGCCTTGTCTTAGCCTCCTCGCCTCAATGCCTCAAAGACCTTCTCGGACGTTACGGGCAGGGACTTGATCCTCACGCCGACGGCATCTTCCACTGCGTTGGCAATTGCTGCTGCTACCGGGACGTTGGAGGTCTCTCCTATGGGCATGCTGTTATATGGGCCGGGCCCCTTGGGGGTTTCCATGACGGTGGTTTTAAGGGTAGGGATATCCTGGATGGTGGGAATCTTGTAGTCGCCGAAGTTTGCGGTGATTACCTTGCCATCGTCGAGCATGAGATGCTCCATTAGCGCATAGCCAACCCCCATCACGGCCCCACCCTCGATCTGACCCTGGTGCATCAATGGGTTGAGCACGGTACCCGTACTGTGAGCTGTAGTTAATTTCCCCAGCTTCACCTCTCCTGTCTCCGGATCTACTTCAACCTCCGCAACTTGAGCGCACATGGATGCCTCTTGGACCTTGGACTTGTCGTTGTAAACGCCCTGGACACTGATAGGCGTTCCTTTGGCCTTTACGATTTCCCCGTAGGTCATGCGTTGCTCTGCGCGTCTGTGGAGCACTCCTCCCTCGGAGAGAATCAGGTCTTCCGGACTGGCACTCATGGTCTCGGCAGCCGCTTTCTTGATTTCTTCGCAGGCCTTGATTGCTGCGTCATATGCCGCGTTTCCGTAAACCCGAGTGGCCCTGCTGCCTCCAACCCCCGTATCCTTTTCTCCCATTTTGGTGTTCAGGATCTCAACCCGTATACGCCCCGGCGGGACCTTGAGCTCTTCTCCTACGATTTCACACAACACGGTGTAGGTGCCGGCTCCCTGGTCCAGCATCGCCGAGGAGAGAGTGATGACACCCTCTTCGTCGATCTTGACGGCAACGGTCCCCTCCCCTCCGTTGACGGTCCATTGGACCAGGGCGATACCTCGACCCACATTCTTCGGCTTTGGCTTATAGTAACCGGAGGACTGCAACGCCATCTTTAGCGTCTCCTCAGCCTTGATATGGGTGATCGTCTGACCGGTCGGCGATGCGTCGCCGTCGTGCATGAGGTTCTTTCTCCGGAACTCAGCCGGTTCCATACCAAGCTTCCTGGCTACTAGATCAAGCTGGCTCTCATTGGCAAAAAAGCCCTGGGGATCTCCAGGCGCCCGCATGTGGCCGCAAGGGACCTGATTGGTATAAACCATTTTTTCTTCTATAAGCACATGAGGGATGTTGTAAGCCCCGGCAGATATCTGCGGACCACCCAGAAAGCCATTTGGCTTGAAGGCTCCATAGGCCCCGCTGTCAAAGATAAAGTCCATGTGGTGCGCAACGATAGTCCCGTCTTTTTTGACCCCTGTCTTTATCTTGACAATCGAGGGGTGCCTTGGATTACCGGCTATGAACTCCTCGCCGTAGTCCATGACCATTTTCACTGGTTGACCGCTCTTTTTAGAGAGGAAGTAGCACAGGGCGATATCCATAAAATCGCCCTTGCCTCCGAAATCCCCTCCGATATAACAGGGGTACACAACGAGGCTTTCAGGAGGAATCTGGATTGCCCTGGCCACCTGTTCTCGTATGGCGAAAGGAACCTTACTGCACGCCCAGATCTCCGCTCCTCCGGACTGGTCGGCCTTGACGACGCAGGAATGGGGCTCTATGTAGGCCTGATGGACCTGGTTTGTATAGAAGGTATTTTCCACGATTATGTCTGATTGTGTAAGGCCAGCCTCAATGTCTCCTTTTTTCCAGGACATCTGGATAAAGGCATTGCTCGGTATGTCCAGTTTCTCGGGCAGGCCTTTATAATTATTGACTTCTGGGTGAAGGAGCGGCGCGGAGGGTTCCATGGCCTTCACAGGGTCGAGCACCGGCTCCAGATCTTCGTATTCGACCTCGATGAGATCTAGCGCCTGCTCGGCAATTTCTTTGCTTTGTGCTGCAACCGCAGCCACTTTTTCCCCTATAAACCTGACGACGCCGTCGGCCACAATAGGCATGTCGCAGATGCGCCTTCCGATTTTTAGCCCTGCCACATCTTCCCCTGTGACCACGGCATTGACGCCAGGGACCTTCAGGGCTTGGCTCGTATCGATACGCTTGATACGTCCGTACGAAATGGGGCTCCTTAGAATCCTACCCCAAAGCATTCCCGGCAGAGTCACATCTGCTGCGTAGACTGCTTGTCCGGCAACTTTCTGTTCACCTTCAATCCTGGGAGTAGGCTTACCTACAATCTGCATGTCCAATTTAACCTCCACTCAGATGCAATTGGTGAGAGAACATGGCGTATTTTTCGGCATTTTGCAACCTTCCTTTTCCTCTTGGACCTTAAGATTGGATTCGAGTACGAAGTTGGAAACGGTTGATTAAATTATTGGGTAACCCCGCGGCTTGCCGCGGGCACAAAACCGATGGGGTTTCCAAAGGGGAGAAGCGGTAGCTCTTCCCTTTGGTCGACCACGGAGTTCAAACCCCGTGGTCGATATAACTTGATTCCCGCCACAGAATTACACCCAACCAAAAATGGAGTGTGGCCCCCTCTGAGGTTTGTCTGCAATCTTATTTTTGTGCAAGACGCAATTTTACGATCCTTTAGTTGCATCTTAGCGTCGCCAGCAAACAAGGACGGCGTCCCGATGTGGACCGTTACCCGGGGAGTGCCAGTACCAGCTTACAGGACTTGCTCGCACTTATTGAAGAAAGTGTACTTGACCAGCGAGTTGTGGTGCTCATAGCAGATGAGAAATCCCTTCCTGGACCCGGACGGAGTCACACGGAGTATCATGGGTCCGGGAGTTTGTATACCTTTGCGGCCGTGATACCCAGATATTTGTCCTTTTGTTCACCCTCCAGCCCGATGGCCCTGGCCTTGGCCATCTCGACAGGAGCGTTCACACAAAGATCTGACCCGAACATAACTCGGTCCGCACCGAGCTTGTCAATAACGAACTTGATAACGTGGGGGGTACACCAAGAGGTCTCCAAGTAGACGTTGGGACATTCAGTGGCCGTGACGTAAGCATCCATTGTGTAGATGGCATATCCGGCATGGGCCAAAATAATCGGGACGCTGGGATACTCCCGGGCCTTTGGGATTACCAGGGCCGGAGATGCGAACGGGATCCCCGTCCCGGTGTGGACCATGATAGGGACTCCGAGGTCACGGGCGGCCTGAAAGACCGCGTCGGCATCCTGGGAGAGAGGGGAGACCGCATGACCGATGGTGTGGAGCTTGACAGCGACGAAATTCAGCTCCCGGACACATCGCTCTATCTCTTTGAAATAGACGTCGGGATCGGTGTGGGGGTTCATGCTGGCCAGGCCGAAGAATCTGCGGGGATGGTCGGAGGCAAGCCGGGCGATGTCATCGTGGACTTTCCGGGGATCCGGCGCTCCGGGAAAAGGCTGGACGACAGACTGATCAATCTCGTTCTGCTCCACGTATTCCAGGAGCATATCGACCGTGTTGTTCAGCCCGAACACACGGCAGGGACCTAGGTGGGCGTGCGAATCAACAATAGCCATATGTAGAACCTCCGAAGAAAATGCGCTGAGGAGATTGCGTTTACCCGGTCGTCTCTCGACGGGGCCTTTGCCCCAAGATGTCCCCAGAGTGAATCACTGATCCGAAAATGCCCACTGTCCTGAGATTCGCTTTATGCAGTTTCGAATCAAGTTATATCGAACACGGGGTTTGAATCCCCGTGTTCGACCAAAGGGGAGAGATGCCGCTTCTCCCCTTTGGAAACCTCATCGGCTTTGTGCCCGCCTCAAGAGGCGGGGTTTACATTGAATCAAATTGATGT
>JACZXR010000185.1 GCA_022571535.1 Deltaproteobacteria bacterium
TCCACTGATCCTCTTACCGTTTGACATTTTCCCGCTATTCACCGAGCACTACTTGCTAATGGCCTGATAGAGATTGGGCCTTCCCCCCTCGCCGGACCTTGATGATCTCTCCAAGAATTGAGAGGGCGATCTCCTCCGGGGTTTCCGTACTAATGTCTAGACCGATGGGGGCATAGACCCTCTGGAGGTCCTCTTTAGCGATCTTCTCTTCCTCTGAGAATCTCTGAAAACATGCCTTGATCCGCCTCCGACTACCGATCATTCCAATGTACTTGGCCGGGCTATGAATGATCTCACGCAAACAGGGTTCGTCGTACTTATGGCCCCTAGTGATAAGGACAATATAAGTCGTGGGTGTAATTGTGATCCCCTTGATGGTTTCTGCCATGTCCCCAACCAATATCTCATCTGCATCGGGAAATCTCTCTCGATTGGCAAAGAGGATTCGATCTTCAATGACGACCACGTAATAATCCAAAACCTTGGCCATTCTGACAAGAGGGACAGCGATGTGTCCCGCACCGACCACGATCAATTTTGGAGGAGAGGGAATCACCTCAAAGAACACTTCCATCTTTCCTCCAGCGAGAGGAAGATCCAATGGCACGAGCTTCGACCTCTCCTGCTGAAGGCGGACCCCCGCCTCCCTGATAATCGCAGCTTGAAGTTCCTCATGGTGAATGGTCCCTGAGTGGACGCGCCCGTCACGCACCAGGCACTTTTGCCCAGCCGCCACCCGGCCGTTCCCTTCAACCTCGACCACCGTCGCCAATACTGCAGCGGCGCCTTCTTGCTTGACCTGAATCAGACCCTCAACTAGACCCTTCATTCTCTTTCTCCAACATTTCCTCCTGCCCCTTCCACCACGGATCGAGGAAGATATTCATAATACCGCCGCAGACAGCCGGGCTGTCTGAAGAGATGTCATCGAGCAGATCCACCCGCACCATTTTAGGCTCTCTCTTTCTGATGACCTCGATGGCCTCACGTCGCACATCCGCTTCTCCACACCCTCCCCCGATCGTCCCTAAAATCTCCCCCCAGGCCGTCACCACCATTTTTGCACCGACCTCCCTCGGGGTGGACCCGCGCGTTGATACAATCGTCGCTACGGCCAGGGTCTCTCCCTTTTCCAGAAAACCCTTGATCTGCTCATAAATAGAATCCATCGCTTGACCTCCTAGGCAACCAGTTTTTGCATCGTGCGCCCCAGGGCAACAAGGCTGTGGACATTGTGGACCGATAAAAAGAAATCCAGATATGGAAGCGCAGCCTGCATTCCCTTGCACAACGGCTGATAGTTTTCACTAGCCAAAAGGGGATTGAGCCATATGATCTTGTAACATCGCCTCTTTAAGTTCCGCATCTCCTGTTCCATGAGCGCCACGTCGCCTCGGTCCCACCCATCGCTGATGAGGACAATCACGGTCCGATGGGTCACCAAAGAGGGCGCAAATTCCCGATTAAAGGTGTGCAGGGAGTGCCCAATATTCGTTCCCCCGGACCAACCCTGGACAGAACTAGAAATCCTCTCCAGGGCGTTGCCGATGTCCTTGGTGCGGATGAGATGGGTGATGCGGGTGAGCGAGGTGCTGAAGACAAAAGTCTCCACACCCCAAAGCTCGTTCTGCAGGCCATACATGAACTGGATCAAAAAGCGGCTGTAACAATCCATAGAGCCGCTCACGTCACAGAGGAGAACAATGCGTGTCTTTTTAATCCTCCGCTTGCGTGTGACGAGTTCAATGATGTCTCCTCCATATTTAATGTTTTTCCTCATGGTCCAGCGGGGATCGATCTCATCCCCCTTGAGTGCGCGCTTTTTCCGGCGGCTCATCTGCGTGGCAATTTTCGAGGCAATCAAAAGGATTGCCCGGCCAATTGCCCGACTCTCCTCGATGCCCATCTCGCTGAAGTCCTTTGAGTTCAGCGACTCGCGAGGGCTATAGGTGGGAAGAAAGAAGGGGTCTCTATCTTGAGTGCGATCCTCCTCCTGACTTGTGGCCTGTGCGACTACCTCTTCCAAGCTCCCTCCTGGACCATCGGATTCCTCTTGGGACTCCTCCGAGCCGGGCACCGACAACTCGATTGTCTCCATGGGCTCCTCGTCCAGCGTGATGTCCTTCCAAAAGCAATCAAAGACGCGGTCGAAAAGAGCGACTTCTTCCTTTTCACAGATCAGGTTAGAGAGCAGGACCGAGTAAAAGTCACCTCGCAGTGTGATGTCAACGAACTCAAGAGAGCGGCTGGCATCGATCACCTGACTCAGGCCTACCCTGAGTCCCAGGTCTTTCAGAACCCGGCTAAAGGCCAGCAGGTTGGCCAAGATCCCCTGGCCCCGCACGCTCGAAAAGCGTTTGACCGTGCTGATAATTTCTTGATCTGAGGGCTGCGTGGTCATCCTACGTCTGGAACTCCATCGGATCTTTGAAAATCCCTTCTAAATTTAATTTCTTGCCTGCTACTTCCGACTTAAGATGATGGAGGTCCTCTCGGTACTTAAATACGCACCCCATGGTATCTTCCATGCTCTTCTCATCGAGTTCTTCCCGATGAAGGGTGATCAGGGCAGAGGCCCAATCCAGTGTCTCCGCGACGCCGGGACGCTTGTAGAAATTCATCTGTCGAACTTGCTGCATAAAGGCACAAATCTGTTTGGCCAAGTGCGTCTGTATTTGCGGGTGTTTAGTCATCACGATCTCGTATTCTTTTTCAAAGGTGGGGTATTCGATCCAGTGGTAGAGACAGCGTCGCTTCAGGGCGTCATGAATTTCCCGGGTACGATTTGATGTCAGGAAAACATAGGGACGCTGCTTTGCTCGGATGGTGCCGATCTCAGGGATCGTGATCTGAAAATCGGAAAGGACCTCTAAAAGAAAAGCCTCAAATTCCATGTCGGCTCGATCGATCTCGTCAATGAGTAGGACCGGCGGCGTCGTGCCGTTACTTTGAATCGCCTCTAACAGCGGCCTCTTGACGAGATACTCCTCGGTAAAGATCTCCGTCTCGACAGTTCTGCGGTCTCCTTTACCGACTTCTTCTAACTTGATCCGCAGCATCTGCTTGGGATAGTTCCACTCATAGAGCGCCGTGCTGGCGTCCAACCCCTCATAGCACTGGAGACGGATCAGGCCCGTCTGCATGACCTCGGCCAGAACCTTGGCAATCTCGGTCTTGCCGACACCGGCCTCCCCTTCTAATAGCACAGGCTTCCCCAGGTTAATGGAGAGATAGACCACGGTGGCCAGACTTCTGTCACAGATATACTGCCGACTTCTTAAGGCCTCCTGAATTTTCTCGATCGAAAGCTTCTTTGGATTCATGGGTACCCCTAGATCGTGTGTCAGAAAATTAAGTGGAACTGAGGTTCTTCAGGGAACTGAGAATGGCTTCCAACACCCCGCCGGCAATGGCCCTCGCCTTATCCGAAATCAGGTAACAATACTCCCTTTCCCCCCTGGGATCAATGTCCCCAGCCTTGATCCCCTCCTCCACCTCAATGCCACTTTTAAGCAATCCTCTCAGAACGCCTTTGATCTTGGCACAGATGGGAGAACCATTCACATTGGCCAAAACTTCTCCGGCTTCGACCAGGTCCCCAATCTCATAAGATGATTCGAAGAGACCCTTCTGAGGAACCCTCAAGACCCTCTCGTCGGTATATCCTGCCACCGGGGCCGGAACACCGGTGTTCTCCTCTGCCCTACCCTGCCATAGGACCCTTCCGAGATGATGGCCCCGATTGCTCTCTACGACCGCATGGACATTAACCCCGGCCGTAAAGCCAGGCCCCACGCCCACAACGATCGGTGCATCAGACCTATCCGTTCCCATATTTTTCTTGGCCATAATCGCATCCACTATAACCGTCGGCTGCATGAGTTTACGAACACCCGCCTCCGGATCGACCAGAAGCGCAATGCCGTCGTTTTCCCAAACCCTGGCGGCCTCTTTAAAAGAGGGAACCCTAACCGCCTGAACCCCCTCCACCGTGTGGGATCCCCGATAGACCGCATCGGCAAAGGCCACGGGACGCCGGACCGTGGTCGGTACGGGAACCTCTGTGATCAGGACTCTCATATGGCAGCGGTGCAGGCGATGGGCAATCCCGCTGGCCATCTCGCCACCACCTCTTACGAGAACCTTCAGGTTATAAAAGTTAAGTCCCATGAGTTCATTCGCTTCCGTCCGTCGGCAAGTCTACTTTAACCCGCCTGCATTAGGCAAATGGCGATCATCACATCAGGCGAGACAGAGTGAACCGGACCGTCCTAGACTTCTTCTCTTCCCTAGTCTTTTTTCTCTTCTTCTTTCTTTTCCTGGAGTTGTCTCTTCCAACCCAGAGTCCTGGCCTTGGCCCCAATACTCTCGGCCTCTGCAATCATTCCCTTACGCTGATAAAAAATCGAAAGGCTCGTATAGGCTAACTCATCCTCCGGGCTGACTTCGATTAACTTCATTCCGACTTCAATGGCCTCGTCCAGCCTGTCACTGCTCGCGTATGCCATAGCCAGGGCATGCAGTGCATCGGGATAGTTCGAATCTTCCTCCAGGGCCTTCTGATAGGCTTCAATAGCCTCACCCATCTTGTCTTCGGCGTAGAGCTCCATACCGCGGTTGTAGTGATCTTCCTTAGTCATTTCCATTTCTCCTTTTGACGCCCATCGCCAATAAGACTCATCCCCCCCCCTCATTCAAAAGTCTAGCCTACACCCTGAGGATCAGCAAACACCTGGACAGGGGCAAAGGCGTCCGTCACATCCCGCAACCTGTCTCTAATACACCGGGTCAAGTTATATCGGCCACGGGGTTTGAACCCCGTGGTCGACCAAAGGGAAGAGCACCCGCTTCTCCCCTTTGGAAACCCCATCGGTTTTGTGCCCGCGGCAAGCCGCGGGGTTTCCCAATAACTAAAGCATTGCAGAGGGTCCAGAGCCGACTTGAGAGATCAAGATTTGGAGCCTACGTACTAGAAACGGCTTGACACCATTTTGAATCCAACCCTATCATAATAATTTAGGGGTTCTTCTGTGCAACCGACAAGAGATACAAGGCGACTCAACTGGCTGTTAGCCTAGGCCGTTGTTTTCTGCGACATCGGCACTTCCTTCTACTCCGTACCGGGAATCCTATACGGCAACGTCCATAACAAGACTCCCTTCTTTGTCGTTCTGACCACAGGCGGTTTTGTTCTCCTCGCACTCAAGTATATCGAAATTACCTGGCGCAGTCCTGAGGGTGGAGGCGTCGTCACCATAACGACGAAGGCCTTTGGTCCCCTGTGGGGATGCATGGGAGGGATGCTGATCATCACCAGCTACTTCCTGACAGCCGCTATTTCAGCAGTCTCCGGCTTTCAATAGATTGGCAGCATTTTCCCATCCATCGACGCGCACATTGTCTTATTAGCCTGCCTGGGTTTCATTGCACTTGCCCTCCTCAACACCATCGGGATAAGGGAAAGCGCTACGGTAGCCCTCGTCATGGCAATCCTTGCCTTTCTGGCCAACCTCGCCGTCATTGGTTTTTCCCTACAGACAATGTCTCTAGCTCAGTGGTTGACGTCCCTGGAGACC
>JACZXR010000186.1 GCA_022571535.1 Deltaproteobacteria bacterium
AGGTTCAGGCAAACATTAACATGCCTCTATTAGAGGCGTCGCCATTTTCTGCGATATGCATGGTTGCTGCAAGCGTTTTTCACCGGTCTACAACCGACACCTCTTCCTCTTGGCTAGCCCACGCCCCCATGTGCCAGACGGCCATGACTCTGGGTTCTGGCGGTGGCTCACGGTCTCGGTGGGGTTCATGCCCGATACGGGTTCATCCAACAGCAACAAGGAAGGATCGGCCGCCATGGCCACGGCAACCTCCAGAAGACGTTACTCACCATAAGGAAAAGCGCTTCCCAGCTCGTTCTGCCGGTATGCTAGACCGACAAAATCGAGAATGTCCATGACCAGCTCGCGGAGTTTCTCCTCCTCCCGACGTACGCTGGGCAAGGCGAGCAGAATTTCCCACGGTTTGGCTTTCGCCCTTTGATGCAGCCCGATCAGCACGTTGTCAAACACCGAAATACCGCCAAAGACACTGGTCTTCTGAATCCTCAGAGAGAAAGCGTTCCTTTACCACTCTAGTGACAGAACCCCATAATTGTTCGGAGCCCCTTAAAGAAACAAAAAAGGGTTCAGTGTACCTTCCGTCGGGTCCTACCAAAGCCAACCTTACTAGTACAATTGCTTTACGGCCTCGCTTGATATCGGATCTGTCGCTCTCGGATGTCAACCCGAACTTGGGAAGCGGTTGTGTAACGCAGGCTTCAAAAACAAAGGAGAGAAGCGAAATTACGACTCCGATATAGATAAACTTCTTCAGCTCAACCGCCATAAAACACCTTTTAGCCCTGTGGCGTCGGGGAACTCATAAGGACCAATATCACACAGAAACAGGCTGTCAAGACGAGCCTAATTTATCCAAGGCGCAATTAATCGACGCTTTAATTGAGTCCTACGAAGAATAAGTCTAGACAGCACACTTGATGTCAAATCCAGTGACGCCCGGCCGGTCAGGTGGGACGTGACGGCAAGGATCAGCTCAACCCAGGTCACGGGCACAGCAAAAACGGCCATTACCTTTTCCCAATTTGATCTGACGAAGCCGAGCGTGTGGGTCGTGCTAAGCGTTGACGACACCATCCGTCGAGCTTGACTTTACAGCATCCCGTGTCGGTAGAGGTGGACTGTTGGGAGAACGATGATGTCTCTAAGAGGTGTGTCCTGAGCACTTGCGAGGGAAGCGTGGTCCCTCAAGGTTGAACGGTGATGCGGTCCAGTCTGACACCCAACGGGCCGCGTGGAAGCTGGACCTCAAGGATTTCACCGCCGCGTCGAATCTCCACCGGGACCGTTTCACCCATTTCTCCCCTTGTCGTTGCGTCCCTGAAATCCCTATAGGAGAAAATGCGGCTGTCGTCGTAGCGGAAAATAATGTCACCTGGCTGAAGGCCAGTTTGTTCCGCAGGCGAGCTCTCCATAACCGACTTCACGAGGAGCCGATTCGGCCGCTCGCTTGCAAAGAGAAAACGATCATACGCATCCTCACCGAGTT
Source organism: Deltaproteobacteria bacterium (assembly GCA_022571535.1). Lineage (GTDB taxonomy): Bacteria > Desulfobacterota > Binatia > UBA9968 > CAXXLF01 > JACZXR01. Next base: position 1,487 of record JACZXR010000186.1, read on the forward strand.
CTTCTTTCATGCCTTGCCTTAATTCCCTGACCGCTTCGTAGTACTCCGGAGTGCGAAGCCAACCTTCCCGCCTGGCCCGGTGACGAAGGTAGAGGCGCTCCATCTCGATCTCGCTGATGCGCTTTTTGAGCTGCGCTGTCTGATCGGGATCAAAACCGACCGCCAAGAACCTGGCCTCACTGACTTTCCCCGGGTCCTTTGCCGCTTCTGTCTGCCCGTCTTTGTCCGCCTTCTGTTCTGATGAGAGTTGACGCGTGCGGTCAGCAACGGCAGTTTCCAACTGCCTTACTTGATTCTGAAGTGCTGCAAGACTCCTTTCTAGACGACGGAGTTTTGAAACCTCCTGAGTGAGAAGCTCCGCCAGGAAGGCGACCTTATCCGGGTCCCCCGTAGTATTCGCTGGCTTTGCTAACAGAGCCGTTGTTTTTTCGTTTCCCACTGGATGCGGGGATCGGGATGCAACCTCATCCTGCGCGGGAGTTCGGGTTTCATAGAGGGTGGCCGCTGTTTTGACCGAAGCGATGGTCCCGGCATTTCGTTCGGGAGGAGCCTTTGAATCCATCGCAAAGACGCCTATGACAATGCCGATGACCAGCATCAAAGCCATAAGGATTAAGCGTGCACTCATTGTCCAACTCCTGACCTTCTCCGAAAACGCAAGCGATTATGTGCACAGTCTCAGAGCATTAGCAAAGTGTTTGCATCTTGCCTCTACCACGGGCTCATGCAGTTCGAGTCCTTGAGAAGAAAGGCCCCTCGGTGTTCAACGACAATCCCGCTCCGGCGCCCTTTCCTGGAAATGATAGGAATCTGCTTTTGAGGAGTGGCCACCAAGAATCGAAGAATTCCCGAAACAGCCACCCGTTACCCCCATGACAGTCGTGACTTTGGATCTTGACCTGATTGTAGATGATGAAGCCGGAGTTTTTCCAGGAGAGAAGCTTTTCGACCAATTCCCTGCTGAAGCTTATGTCCTTTCACTCAGCCTTGATCATCATGGGCTTGCCTTCATCACCTACCTGAAAAACAACGATCTTCGTAGCGTCGGTAGTGCTCAAGTTCCGGGCTTGCATTACACCGTGGATGGATTCTTTATATAGTTTGCCGGCTAATATTGTCTCCCGTCCTCCCTCTTTGGTATCTATGGTGAGTTCGCCTTCAAGGACATAGACGAAGACGGGACCAGGGTGGAAATGCTTCCCTCCAACAAAGCCGGGAGGGAGTTCGAAATGTTTTATGATTACTTTCTTCCCCTCCACTCCGACCAGCGGTGCTTCTAGGAGCGAAGTCACTTTCACTTTCGGCTTGTATTCCTGCTCGGCCGCATTGGCATCCTGGAAACCGCTTGCTGCCACGGCCATCACTGCCACTAAAATGAGGCTAAACGTGCGTATTGCTAGTTGCATGGGCTCCTCCTTCTTTAAATAATAGGAATTGTTTTTTGAGGTCTAGCTACATAGAACCCGGGAATTTCCGAAACAGCCGCCCGTCGCCCTGCCTTTAAAAAGGTCCAAACCGGCTGCTGACGGCGCGAAACAAAAGAACCAGCACACCTGGGCAACGAAATGGCCGGAGCGACTGGCTTTAGACTCTTCCGCTCATTTCCTCCCCTTGGCGTCACATCACACTGAAAGCCTTACAATGTTGGGGGAGGCTTTTCCTTACTTCTTAACGTCCCCTTCTAGAACAGTCTGGCAGTGTGTGTCAATGGGCTAGAAAATGGAGTCTTTGCAGGCACTTTCAGGCCGATTTCAACCCAAGACGCAATTAATCGACGCTTTAATTGAGTCCTAATAGCAGTTAAGAGATCAGCCAACAGCTTGACGTTCCTGGGTACGTCATCGACAACGAGAATCTTGGCCGGAGTTTTCACGAGGCCTCTCTCACACCTCTGTGAGCTTCCAGTACCTTCCCCACTTCCTCCAGAAAATCTTTTATGCTGATGGGCTTGTTCTGGTATCCGTCAAACCCCTCCGCCAGCATCGTCTCTCTCTTGTTAGTCATGGCCGAAGCCGTAACCGCAATAACCGGTATGTCTCTCGTTTTCGGGTCGGCCCGGAGATGCTTAAGCGCAGCTATCCCGTCCATCCCCGGTAGCTGAATGTCCATAAGGATGAGGGCAGGTTGAGACTCCTGGGCCATGCGGATACCTTCTTCGCCGGTCTCTGTCTCAATGGTTTTATAGCCCTTGACCTGAAGCACATCCCGCACGAGCTTCCGGTTTTTTTCGTTGTCTTCTACAATAAGGATCAGTTCGTTAGCCATTGCTAATTGGTAGCGTGAATGTAAAAGTTGAGCCCTTACCTACCTCGCTCTCAACCCAGATCCTGCCCCCGTGCAATTCGACAAACTTCTTAGCCAGCGTTAACCCCAGTCCCGTCCCTTCATGCTTCTGAGCATCGGCGGTCCCCACCTGACGAAATTCCTCAAAGATCGTTGCCTGGTCCTCTGATGTAATCCCAATGCCAGTGTCGCTAACCGAAATCTCCACGGAGCCGTCAACCGGTATAGCCTTAATTCCTATCCGTCCCCCCTCTGAAGTGAATTTCACCGCGTTGGATAATAGGTTAAGAAGGACCTGTTTGATCTTCCGCTCATCACCGACAAAATCTCCGAGCCTCTCGTCAATGGCAGCGTCGAGTGTGATGCCGTGCCGGGTGGCACGCTCCCGCACAAGCGTAATCGCGTTCTCAACGGCCAAGGGGAGGTCAAACTTAGCCAGCTCTAGCTCCATCCGCCCCGCTTCAACCTTCGAGAGATCCAGAATGTCGTTAATAAGGGAGAGGAGATGTTGACCGGAGGAGTGTATGTCATCGACATACTCGTTCTGTTTTTCGTTTAGCTCCCCGAACATTTTTTCTCCCAACACTTCGGAAAAACCAATAACGGCATTGAGCGGAGTTCTAAGCTCGTGGGACATGTTGGCGAGAAACTCCGACTTGTGGCGGCTGGCGGCCTCAAGCTGACGGCTCTTGTCCTCGATCTCCTGATTCCGCTCCTGAAGTTCTTTGAACAGCCGGACGTTCTCAATGGCAATCACCGCCTGGTCGGCAAAGGTTGTGACCAGTTCGATTTGCTTATCAGTGAAGGGTGAGACTTCGGTTTTGAAGATAATCATTACCCCAATGGGGATACCTTCTCTGAGCAAGGGAACTCCAAGCATAGTCCGGATACCACTGACCTTCTGAGCCTCAGTCCATTGATAATCGGGGTCGGCCAAAACATCGTGAATATGGATTGTCCGCCGCTCAGATACGACACGCCCGGTCAAAGATTTTCGCCCGGGAGGAGGCGGATTTCGTTTAAGCCACTCGTTATACTCGGGTGAGACGCCGTAGGAGACCGCGATGCGGTAAATATCACCGTCCGGCCTTAAGATGTTTCCTGTTTTAGCGTCGCAAAGCCTAGTAGCGTTCTCAATGAGTGTTTCCAGCACCGGCTCAAGATCGAACGTTGAGCGGCTGATGACCTTGAGCACTTCGCTTGTCGCGGTCTGCTGCTCTAATGATTCCGTAAGATCCCGATTGCTTGCTTGTAGTTCCTGGAATAGCCGGACGTTCACAATGGCGATCACAGCCTGGTCCGCGAAGGTCTTGAGGAGGGCGATGTGTTTTTCTGAGAAAGGACGTACCTCTTGTCGCCTAATGTTAATTACCCCAATAGGAGTTCCCTCTCTGAGCATTGGCGTACTAAGGAAGGTTCTTGCGCCACTAAGCTTTTGATGGGACTTGCTTTCAGGAAACTCATTTTCCGACTCCGCCGCGAGATCATGGACGTGAATTGCTTGCCTGTCGATTATGGCTCGGCCGGAAAGCATGCCTCGGCTGACAGTTGGCTCCTCCATTCCACCCGGCGGGATTGACCCATAATGGGCAACCAGCCGAAGCACGTTACCATCAAGACGGCGGACAATAGCATCGTCTGCCTCACACAGCCGAGAGGCGCTCTCAGCAATGGTGTCAAGTACGGGCTGGACATCGGTTGGTGAACTAGCGATTACACCAAGTATCTCACTAGTCGCAGTCTGCTGCTCTAAGGCCTCCTTTGTCTCGTTG
>JACZXR010000187.1 GCA_022571535.1 Deltaproteobacteria bacterium
GATCGCAGGAATCTCATAAATAGCTAAAAGCAGCCTCAACTCCTGTTGTCCCTTTCTCTCGGAAACCAAGTTATATCGAACACGGGGTTTGAATCCCCGTGTTCGACCAAAGGGGAGAGCTGCCGCTTCTCCCCCCTGTGGAGTAATGGACCGCGACTCCACGGGGGAAACCCCATCGGATTTGTGCCCGCCTCAAGAGACGGGGTTTGCATTGAATCTACCGCCAACGGCTCAAGAGCTTGCGGTGTTTTTGTTTCAACCCGAGACATGGTATGCCCCAAAAGAATTTCCTAATATTATCTCCCGCGCCGAAGTCGGTTCGCCATCGCACACAATCGCTTAGCGTAGCGCGCTGGCTCCTGACGGGCGGGCTGATCGCGCGGTGCTAGACAACACGAGTGGCAATCGAGGGCATCGAAACATCAATGAGCGATTTTGTCAAACTCCGGGAGCGGCTCCCCGCCATCCTCAAGGCCCTCGCCTGGGCCTTCGGCTTGCCCATCGCCACCATGATCATCGCCACCGCCCCCGGCGGAATGGCAGAGATGACCATCACCGCGCAAGCTCTGCAGATAGGCGTGCCGCTGGTGGTTACCTTCCACTTGTTCCGGGTGGTGATGGCCAATATGGGCTCTCAGTATATCTACGCCTGCGCCGCATGGATTCTGGCCTGAAGTTCGGGAGGAAAGAAAATATCAAAATTCGAGTCTTGAGCTCGATTGGCAAACTGGGCCCCTTTTCGCCTATGGCGTTTGTCCGCGTGCCGGGAGCAATTGTCTGAGCTCTGCCTCGGTCAGTGGATTCCGGAACATCTCGTTTCTCATGTAGACTCTCTGCAGACTGATTTCTCGAATAGCCTTGTTCATCCTCTTGAGGTCTGTTTGGTTGTTGATCAGCATTGCGGCTTCCTTCACCGCTTCCTGGACATGGTCTTTCTCATCTGTGTATATGACGTTCATTGCCTTCGCTATCTTTCTTTCAAGCAGGCCGCCTTTTATCTTCCTGCCTTCCCTGAACATCCTGGAACCCCCTCCCTCGGTGACTAACACGGCGGCCTTGTCGACCTCTGAGCCCGACGAGGTATAGCGCCTCCTGATCTCCTTAAGCTTCTTCTCCTCCGGGAGCTGGACCGTGTCCTCTGGAGAGATCTTTCGCGCCAAAAGAGACTCAAGGATGTCGGCTTGCACGAGGTAGTGGTTGAATTCATCAACCAGTTGTTGGAGCAGGAAATGGTAGTGATGTCGGGTGATATCTTTATCCACTCGCGGGAACAATTCGACAAGGTGCGCAAGCTCCCTATGGAGCCCGCTGAAATATCCATCAACGGGGTGCAGCTCCTTCCACAGCTGGGCCTTGAGCCAAAATACGTGGTCCTCCTTGCTCGGGCTTTTCCTGAAAAAGCGTTTGACGATCTCAGCCTCGGCTTCCCAATAGGGATAGGCGACAGCGATTAATTCTTCTTCATAATTACTCACAGCATTTTACTCTTATAGAGGTTCCGTGCTCAGAACAACCGGTTCTCTGTGCTGCGAGGTATCACTGCCCGTGTCTTGTGTCAATCCCGGCCATTCATAACCCGCTACTTGACCCCTTTCTTAGTTGAGAGCAGAATGCTTTTTCCGATATTCTCCCAAAGAAAGGGGATCAGATACCGTGTCAGGACCACTAATAAAGAAAATCAAGGTGCTGGAAATGGCCCATGTGATCAGCGGACCGTATGCCGGGATGCTGTTAGCCGATCTCGGGGCGGACGTAATTAAGGTGGAGATGCCGGGCACCGGCGATTACTTCCGGATATGGGATGGAAAGGATGCTGCGATTCGGCCGTCATTTGCAGCGTACAACCGGGGCAAGAGAAGCGTTCCCAGCAACGTCCAGCCCCAAAGCGGTCAGGAGTTGTATCTGCGCCTGGCCTCCAAGGTAGACGTGGTGCTGGAAAACTTTCGACCAGGGACGCTGGAGCGTTTCGGCGTCGGCTACGAGGCGATTCGGGAGAAAAACCCGGACGTCATCTACTGCTCGCTCACCGGGATGGGTCCCACGGGCCCTTACAAGCATCGTCCAACCTACGACGCCATAGCCCAGGCCATGAGTGGATTGTGGAGTCAGTTAACGGATATGGACCGTCCGGAACCCGTAGGTCCCGCAATTTCCGACCAACTGTCGGGCCTTTATGCCGCCTATGGCATTTTGGGAGCGTTGGTCTCCCGGTTCTTGGGCGGGCGCGGCCAGAAGCTCGATGTGAGCATGCTTGGCGCGGGGCTGGCATTTCAGTCCACCTCCGTAGCTGAAAGGCTAATGCTGGGGGTTATCGCGGACAAGTTATCCCGCGCGCACCGGTCCCAATCCTACGCCTTTGTCGCCTCGGATGGTCTGCCCTTCGCAGTGCATCTGTCGACGCCACAGAAATTCTGGCAAGGGCTGGCAGAGACCGCGGGGAGGCCCGAATTGGTAGAAGATCCTCGATTCAAAACCAAGGCAGGCAGAGTCGAGAACTACGAGGTGCTTCGTGAAATACTGGCGGGGATCTTTAAATCTCGACCCCGAGCGGAGTGGCTAGCCAAGCTGGAGGAGCGTGACGTGCCGTCGGCACCAATCTATAACGTGGCCGAGGCCCTCGATGACCCGCAGGTTCAACATCTCGGCATGTCCGAGACCTTTGGTGAGGGAGCCCGTGCGATTAAGCTCGTGGGTTTCCCGGTAGCGTACAGCGGAAGTCCCTGTAAACCAGACCTGCCGGTGCCGTATGTGGGCGAGCACAATGAGAACATATTTGGAGAACTTGGTTACAACTCATCCGATCTCGGCCGTATGAAAGAGGAGGGGGCAATTTGAATGTTTTTGAAGAGACCTTATTTCAGGGACTGCACAAAAGTTAACCCCGATCCGAAATTAATCAGCCCCCGGTTCGACAGGCTCAGAGTTCGACTGAGGCTTACTCGAAGTCCGGCCCTGAGGTTCTCGAAGGGAAGAAATCAGCCTTGATGAGCCTGGAATCTGAGCGAAAAGCTGTTCGTACCATGATTCAGCAACGCACCATTAGTAAACTTACAGACTTGCAATCAATATGTCGGCAACTCGCGCAACATCGGCGCAGGATTGCATATGGGTTGAGTATTTTTGTCGGATCGGGGTTAATCCAATATCCAGATCAAGACAAGGGATCGAGTCTTTTGTTGTTTGTTAGGCTATGGGTGCGTAGGAGCTGCATCTATCCATACTCTGAGATCAAAAGGAGAAGTACTGTCAGGATATGAGGAAGAAGATATTTCTGAGGTGTGGAAGAGAATTCGTAGCGCTATCCTGTGATGGCCGACCGGGAGGGACGGTGGCGGAGGAGGTGCAGGATCTTTTCCAGAGGGTTGATAAAGAACTGAGAGAATTGAGCCTCGCACTTGAAAACACCGTACGGATCCGGATCTGGGGTAGGGACAAGGAGGCGCGAATCCTGGCAACTGCGGAAAGATCCAGGATCCTTACTGGAAAGGCTAAGGCCTCAAGTTCGAGCTACATCTGTCCTGAGCATTTCAACTCAAACGCAAGGGTGGCGCTGGATTTGATCGCGATGAGAACTGCCAACCCGGGTCTCCAGAGGAATCCCGTCGAATACGATCCACCCAGGAAATATATTCGTTACCTAATCTACGATTCGTTTGCCTTTCTCTCGGGGATCACATCGGCAGGGCCCAATCTCGACAACCAGCTGGCCGAGATCCTCACCGAAATCGAAGGCTCTCTTACCGACTGTGGGACCTCCTGGGACAAAGTGACCAGTGCGTCCTTTTATCTCCATCGAAGTCAAAAGGTGGAGCTACTCAGAGGCCTTCTTGAGAAGAAAAGAAGAGTAGGGATTGCGCAAATGGAATTCTGCTTCGTGGATGGCTTTGCCTCAGAGGGAAGGTTGGTCGAGGTGGAGGTCACGGCCAAGATCGACAAATAACCTTTGAAGTAATCCTCCAAGGCCCGTCCGAGGGCAAACGAAACAGGAGGGAAGAAAAGTCTGGTGATTATCAAGTTATATCGACCACGGGCTTTAAAGCGCAGGGGCGGATATAATTTGATTGTAAATTCTTCGTAATCTTCGTGTGCTTCGTGGTAGACAAATACTACCACATGTCACAGGAGCTGACGGTTTAGCGGGCCAGTGAAGCCGGCTGCAGTCTCTTATCTGTTTCAGCAAGAGAGAAATATCACCACAAAGAGCACGAAGGACACAAAGTGAAATTAGGTTACTGAGATACCCCGCGGTAAGCTGCGGGGTTACCCAATAATATAGAGTGAAGTGTTGACCCCATTGTCCGGGCCCGATCAGAAGGATAGGAGGGAAAATCACCCGTGCTTGGTACAAGGAGGGGAAGTCACAGTTCAGACAACAAGGAGAGGACATGGCCGAACCCGTACAAGACGTGATGCACGCGATGGCGCGTGAGCAATGCTATCTCTGCGTCATGACGTTGGTTGAGACCCCGCCGGCCGACGCGCCGCCGGCAGCCGACCTGCGCCGAGCACACAAGGAATTCCTCGCCGATCTTGAACGCAAGGGCCGGATATTCGGTGCCGGCAAGCTCAAGAACGCCAAGGAGAAGGAAAAGACTGACCTTGGTTATGGCATGTTCATTTTGCGTGCCGAAAGCCGGGTTGAAGCAGAATCGATCGCCTTTCAAGAGCCCAATACCAAAGCGGGCCTTCGGACGATGAAGCTTATCCCGTGGCAGCGCACGGAAGGTGATATCAACATCTCCATCAGCTTTACCAACGGTACGGTGAAGATCGATCGCCGTAGTTATCTGTTGGAAAACGGAGCTGAATAACACCTTTTAAAAGGAGGATACCATGAGTAATAGATGTTCATTCATGATGAGACTCGTCATCGGCCTTGCGTTTTTGACCTTTGGTGGGTCCGCCGCAATGGCCGACGAATTCTACAAAGGCAAAGTCATTCGCCTGATTGTCGGAGCCCCACCAGGAGGGGGTTATGATACCTATAGCAGGACCATTGCCCGCCATTTAACCAAGCATATCCCGGGTAAGCCTACCATATTCGTGCAAAACATGCCTGGGGCAGGGACCCTGATTGCGGCCAACTACAGCTACAATAGGGCCAAGGGGGATGGGTTGACGATATCGGTTTGGACCGGCGCCTCTGTGTTGCTTCAAACCCTGGGAGACAAATCCGTTAGAATTGACCCCAAGAAGGTAGGTTGGCTTGGTGCCCCAAGCACTGGAACGCCAATCTGTGCCATCATGGGCTTCACAGGCCATAAGACGTTTGATGATGTGCTCGCATCGAAAAAGCGTATTAAGCTGGGTGCCACAAGGGCGGGTTCTCCTTATTACGACGTGCCAAAAATTTTAAACCGGACCCTGGGGACCAATTTCGAGATTATCTCCGGTTATTCAGGGACCTCATTGATTCGCCTAGCCATGCAGAGACGAGAAGTGGACGGGGCCTGCTGGACCTGGGAGTCCATGAAGGTCTCGGCTAGTGCTATGCTCAATGCAAAGGGCGATGACAGGCTGATCCCATATCTCATC
>JACZXR010000188.1 GCA_022571535.1 Deltaproteobacteria bacterium
TTTTTACATTAACTGGCTGTAGGCTGAGTCAATGAAACAAGGTAAGAAATCGCTGGCCTTTCTGTCCACCCTTGTCACCTCATCAGGTTCAACAGGTGGTGAAAAAGTCGACTTACAGTATCGGGATTTGCTCGTCCAGTTAGGATTTAATGTTAGTGTGTGTGAGCTTCATTCCCGAAATCATCCATTGCTTGCTTTCCTGCGTAAGTTTCGGCTGGGAAAACTCTGCATCAATCTCCTGCTTCTAGGTCAGACCGCATGGCGCAAGGCCGATCTCGTTTTTGTTACCCACTACTATTCCAGAGAGGCTCTCTTGGCGGTACTTTGGCAGAAATATATTTTAGGTGCAAAAGTAATTCTGATTATGCACCATTTTGAGACGTGTATGAGTATGCGGAAAGTGCATTTTAGAATGTTGGGACGGTGGAGGGAGAGCCTCCCATTCCACTATTCGAACTGGATCGTCGCCAACAGCAAATTCACCAAAGAGGAGATAGTCGCACTGGGGGTGCCTCCGGAAAAGATCTGGGTGATTTACCCGGTTCACAGATGTCCGGGTGACGCTACGGCCGTTGATTCTAAAGATAATTCCAGACTGATTCGGATCCTATATGTGGGGACACTGGAGGAGCGTAAAGGGGCTCTAGACCTTTGTGAGGCTTTCACAGCATTGGAATTACATAATATCGAGCTGGCGCTGGTCGGCCGACGAGCCGGTCATCCTTCCGCATATTTTGATCAGATCGAGAACCTCGCACGCCGGGATCCCCGGATTCGTTTATGCGGCGTGTTGGACGATGAAGAGGTATGTGCTCTTTTTAACAGGAGCGACATATTTGTCCTCCCATCGCATTGGGAAGGCTTCGGGATAGTTCTTTTGGAAGCCATGAAGCATAGCTTGCCAATCATTTCGACACGGATTTCGGCTATCCCAGAGCTCGTTCGTGACAGAGTGGATGGGATTCTTGTTGAGCCAAGAAATTCGCAGGCACTCCGGTCAGCATTGACGGAGCTTATTGTCGACAATGAAAAGAGGCGAAGCTTTGCCGAGGCGTCCCGGAAGAGATTCGTCGAGATCCCCAATTGGCTCCAAGAGAGTCGGCGATTCCGTCAAGGAGTTGAAGATTTATTTATTGAACAACAGGAGCTTGTGAATTAGGATGCATTGCAGATGCGACTAGCCCGGATTATTCATGCTTGAGCGAAGAAAAAAGCCATCGACACCGTTCAGTCTGTGATATAGATAAGGTTGAGAGCCACTTCAGCTAGAAAGACATGTGGATCTAGTCCAGAGATTTTGGATAATACTCTGAATTGGACGAGGTAAAATCAAAAGAAGAGGCAAATAACGTTGTGGATTTAGAAATGCTCAAACAAGCCGAAGATGAGATCCGCGGAATCCTGGACAAATGGCCTAGATGGAAGCAGGCCGTTGCGTACCGTTATCTCTACAACCTCGATATTCGGGTCTCCGACGTGGACAGGATCATCCGAGAAGGGTCCAGGGAAGAGCGTTAAGCAAACACTCGTTATAGTCCCCTACCCAAATTACCTCACTTCCCAGCTATCATTACCGTCAAATCACACCTGAACTAGCCGACCCGCGAGTTTCGGCTGCCAACCGATAGGATTCTCTTTTCCAGCAGCAATCTGCTGCCACCTCTCCGGTCTCCCCACCACGCCTACCGACGCAGAGCTCGAATGAAGCCTCCACGGGCTTAAACCCGTGGTATCCTTCATTTCTTCGGCGCAATCCGCCGAAGCACCCTCCTTCGCTCTCCGAGCTTCGGAGGGTCTCCCTTGCGATTTTATCCATGGACTTACGTCCATGGTCTTCTGCGAAGGCGGATAAAACCAGGTTGGCCGGTTCAATGCCTCAGGAGGAGCTAAGCAGCTTGCGCAAAAGAGTGGAGAGCTTTTTTTGTTGTGAGTTATCCAGCGAAGAAAAAAAATCTGCAACGCTATTCTCAAAGGCGGGAACAGAGACCCTGTAGAGTTTCTTTCCTTTTTCCGTAAGCTTGACGTGAACCACTCGGCGGTCATGTCTATCCCTCTCACGCACCACAAGACTTTTTTCCTCTAGTCGGTCCACAATTCCCGTCAGGTTACTTACAGTCACCATCATCTTGACCCCAATTTCACCGAATGGAAGTCTCCCGGAGTAGCCAATACTAGCCAAGACATAAAACTGTGGCGGTGTCAGAGCCAGCTTTTCCAGACTTTCTTGAAGGTTTTTATTGGAGATGAGATTAAAGCGCAGGAACCGGATCCACAGGCTTGTGCTGTATCGGGTGAAATAGGGCTTTTTATCCATAACCTATAATATCAAAGTTTAAATCATAGATGGCTTAAAAAGCAACCAGATATCCTGAAATCATTCAGGATTAAGACTGGCTATTGTGTCCGATTCGAGGTGTGGTGGCGGGGGTCAGGTCTGCCATGAAGAGGCTGAGGCCAAAGCCAAGCACCACAAGGACAAGGCCGCTTAGAAACGTATACCAGAGGGAATTACTCAGCGCTTCAGTAAGGATGGGGAGGAGCTGCTCCGGGATGATAGCCCGGGTGGAGGCTTCTGCGGGTCAGCAAGCTTTTCAATAAGAGTGGCTGAGATATCAATGCCTGAGTGAGCCGAAAGCGTGAGGAGGTGCCCGCGCATCTGATGGAAGAGTACACTTCCTATAATGCTCAGGCCCAGTGCACCGCCAAATGTCCGGAAAAGCATGATCGTCGAGGTGGCCACTCCAATGTGATGCACGGGTACCCCGCTCTGGACTGCCACCAACGATGTCAGGTAACCATCCCCATGCCGAGGCCGCTCAAGAGCCTATCGACAAGGGTCAACCCCATACCAATCCCGGGTAGGAGATGCGGCGGTGAAAGGCAACTGATGGAGGCCGATCGGTTTGGTGGGTTGGGTGCTCTGTTGACTCGGTTGGACAAACCATCGATGATTGGTACGTTGTAAGATTCCAAGTGACAACTCTCGGAGCTGGAGGAAGACGCCTTATGACCAAGATACACAAGCCTCAACACTGCGGAGACAATTCAGACCACTGGGTCGATGTTGAAGAAAGTCCCAGACGAGTGCACGTGGTCTTTGGGGGTGAGACCATTGCAGACAGCCGGCACGTTCTGCTCGTGCGCGAAGCGATGAGGGTTCCGGTTTACTATTTTCCAAAAGAAGATGTTCGTGCGGACCTGATGGTAGCAACCGGGAACATCACCCATTGCCCCTATAAAGGTGACGCGTCTTATTGGACGGTCAAGGTTGGCAATAAAGCGGCCGACAATGCGGCCTGGAGCTACCTAGAGCCCTTGGTCGAATGCACCGCTATTCAGGGTGCCATAACCTTCGAATGGGGTAAGATGGATGCGTGGTACGAGGAAGAGGAGGAGATATTCGTCCATCCACGCGATCCATATAAACGGGTCGATGTGATGCAAAGCTCCCGTCATGTGCGCGTTGTCATGGCCGGCGAAACCGTTGCTGAGACCCATCGTCCCCGACTCCTCTTCGAAACCGGCCTTCCGACACGTTACTACATGCCCAAGGAAGACGTGAGAGCCGAGCTGATCGAGCCAAGCTCGACAACTTCACGCTGCCCCTACAAGGGCTTGGCGTCCTACTGGTCGATCAAGGTCGGAGGTAAAGTCTTCAAAGACTTCGTCTGGAGCTATCCCAATCCCATCCCCGAAAGTCCCAAGATAAAGGACTTGCTCTGTTTTTTTAACGAGCGGGTGGATGCCATCTATGTGGACGGCGAGCTATTGGCGGCGCCAAAGACCCATTGGTCGCTAGGCTGACTTATTCATGCGTAGGCCTATTGATACGTGCCTAATGACAATCCGATGTCTGCTCCGTTGCGTAACTGAAGACGATCTGGAGCATGTCTGGACCGCCACCCGTTACCCCGGCTTTAACGACAGCATGCGGTGGAATCCACCTACCTCCAAGGCTGCGAACTACGCAGTGATACAGCACCACCTCCGCATGTGAGCAAACGGCGAAGAGTACGTATGGGCGATCAGATTACGCGCCGATAACAGCTTTATTGGTCGTATTTCCATCCGCCGAGAGCACGGCAATAGCGTCTGGAGCATCGGTTTCTGGATTCACCCGGAAAATTGGGGGCAGGGTTTTGCGACAGAGGTGAGTCGGGCGATCATTGACTTTGGACTCCGACGGTTAGGTGCGAACAAAATCGAAGCTGCCCACGCACAGTGGAACGTTGCGAGCCAGCGGGTGATGCAGAAACTTGGTCTCAACTATGTGGGTGACAATCCGAGAGGCTTTGAAAAGAATGGCCAGTGGGTAGCTGATGCGGCGTACGAAGTCGATCGCGACTCCTGGCAATCTCTTTGCGATCATTCCCCTGTAAGTATGACCATCCGATGAAGCTGACCCCGCTAAGCTCACGGCAGTTCGGTGGTTGCTATTCCGCCACGGGTCGTTACATCGGATTCTGCGGTCCATTCGCGAGCAATTTGGACAGCTTATCGGTAAGGCATTAGACGACAGTGTAACATGAGGAAGGAGGGCATCCTTGATGGCGAACACGGCGATCTCGTTTGGATTCTTGCTACCCACGCGTGAAATCGCGATGGCCCAGGAGGTTCCGGATTTCAGCCGGATTCTCGACCTGGCGGAGCGAGCAGAGGCGCTGGGCTTCGACTCCGTCTGGGTGGGTGACAGCGTGCTTGCCCGCCCCCGGCTCGAGGCGTTGACAACGCTCGCCGCCGTGGCCGCGCGCACAAAACGGGTGAAGCTGGGCACTGCTGTGCTGCTCTCGGCCCTGCGCCATCCAGTAGTGTTAGCCAACACGGTGGCCAATCTGGACCTAATTTCCCAAGGTCGCCTCATCCTCGGTCTAGGGATTGCCTCAAAAAACCCTCCCGTTGAACTCGAATTTAAGGCCTGCGGCGTCTCTTTTGCGCACCGCATTGGGATCTTCGAAGAAGGCGTGACCATCATGCGACGCCTGTGGACCGAGCCAGAGGTGACTTTCAACGGGCGCCATTTTCAGTTGCAGGGGGTGCGTCTTGGTCTGCGTCCCCTGCAAAAGCCAGGGGTACCCCTGTGGCTGGCGGGCGGGTTGGACAATGCCCTCCGCCGGGTCCTGCGCTTGGGAGACGGTTGGTTCCCGTATCCTCCCTCGTCTCAAGTTTTCGTCAAGGACTGGGAACGGCTGCAGGCGTTGGCTCACGAGAATGGACAGGACACCCAAAAGCTGCATCGCTGCGTCTACACGACGCTGAACATCAATGACGGGCGCTTCAGCATCGCTTCGGGTGCTGGCCACGACGCGAACGGGAACGTGACGCTGCCCGACTCGGGTGACAACGACTCCGAGCTGGAGATCCTGGACTCGGGCTCCCTGACCGTGAGCGGGAACTTCACGGTGAATACCGCGAACAGCACGCCGCTCACGACGGATTGCAGCAGCCGGGTGGTGTTCGACGGGGGCGGGGCGCAGGCGATCGGCGGGACGAACGCCACGGGCACCTTCGCCTTCGGCATCCTTGAGATCCTGA
>JACZXR010000189.1 GCA_022571535.1 Deltaproteobacteria bacterium
AATGTGGCGTCAGTAAGGAGCAGATAGGGACCGCAAACAAGAAGGAGGCGATCATGGCCAGACTCTCCCATCTGGATTCAGAGGGCCGTGCCCGGATGGTCGATGTGACGGATAAGGATGCGACCAGCAGAGTCGCATTGGCCCGGGGCATGATATGCATGCGTCCTGAAACCCTCGACATGATCGTAGAAAAAAAAGTGGCCAAGGGGGATGTGTTTTCTGTGGCCCGGGTAGCCGCCATGATGGCCGCCAAAAAGACCCCGGATCTGATCCCCATGTGCCACCCCCTTAACATCACTTCGGTGGAGCTCTCTCTCACCCCGGAGAGAAACCCTGCGCGAGTTGAAATCGAAGCCGTTGTCAAAGTGACCGGACAGACAGGTGTCGAGATGGAGGCGATGACTGCGGTGGCGGTATGCGGTCTGACGATTTACGACATGTGCAAGGCGGCCGACCGCGAAATGTCTATCGGCGAGATCCGCCTGATTAAAAAGAGTGGAGGAAAAAGCGGGACGTTTAGCCGCAAAGAATGACCTCAGCGATCAGCAATCAATTTATATCGACCACGGGGTTTGAATCCCCGTGTTCGACCAAAGGGAAGAGCTGCCGCTTCTCCCCTTTGGAAACCCCATCGGTAATGTGCCCGCGGCAAGCCGCGGGGGTCTCCCGGTAATCATGTCACTGGCGGTGGAGGTTGACCGTTTATTGCTGACCCCCTTCAGCACTTTGACCTGTCCGGGCCTTGCGGAAGCAGTCTGAAAATGGATCGGAAAATATCAGGAAGGACTTATTCTACGCGAGTCATAGCGAAAAATAAGAGGCGCCCTATGGCCCGATACCGGACGATCAAAGACTGGCCGGAGGCAGACCGACCGAGGGAAAAACTCCTCGCTAAGGGAGCGGAATCTCTTACTGAAACTGAGATCCTGGCGATCATCCTAAGGACAGGCAACGCAAGCACAGGGGAAAGCGCCGTAGACCATGCCCGTGCCCTTCTGACACAGTTCAATGGTTTAAAGGGGATCGACGAAGCCCCGATTAAAGAGCTCAGAGCAGTCAAGGGAATTGGCCCGGCCAAGATTGCTCAGCTCAAGGCCAGTCTTGAGATCAGCCGGCGGATGAGACAAAAGAGGTGGAAAGTCGGGGAGCCTTTGTCTTCGGCAGAGGACGTCTTTCGCCATTTTCAAAGCATGTTTCAAAAAGAGAAACATGAGGTTTTCTACGTGGTCCTCCTTACCAACAAGAACCGAAAAATTCGAGAGGTAAGAATCTCCGAGGGCTCCCTGACCGCGTCGCTGGTTCACCCACGGGAGGTCTACAATCCGGTCATCCGTGATTCTGCTGCGGCGGTCCTCTTTGTCCACAATCACCCGAGTGGGGATCCATCCCCCAGCCCGGAGGATGTAGAGATCACACGCAGGTTGAAGGAGGTAGGAGAGGTAATGGGGATTAAGGTCTTAGACCATGTGGTGATCGGCCACGACCGCTACTTTAGCTTCAATGAGAAGGGGATGCTGTAAGTGTCATCCCCAAGTGTATATCCCAATAACAACCCCGTCCGGCGCCTTGGCGGCCGCCCCGGTCCTTCTCTTCACAGGCGAGCCCTCCAGCACCCTGCGGCCTCCGAAAACATAGATTCGGATAGAATCTCAACCCTGATACGCAGGTCTTGACTTTCACAGTCAAGTGGTCAGTAGAAAGGGAATCGATTGGGATAATTCCACCACCTTCACCAGATCCAAATACAGCGGCAATCCTGCCAGCGCCGTCATCCCCACCTCGCTGCGTTCCAACTCATACTTGAATGGTAGTGCGCCTTGCGCCATCTTTGTATCATCTCGTTGGTGAGTGTTATCTTTTCACAAAAACATTCTAATGCACCTTAGGGTCATCTACAACATGGGTACAAGCGCGTTATCTAGAATCCGTTCGGCGAAGTCTGGATGCTCCCGGACATAGCGGTCAGACTTCGTTACCAACTCGGCATTCTTCTGTTTAAAAACATTCATGGATACTGCACTCCTTTCTGAGACTCAATCCGGATAGTATGAGGTCATGGGGCCTAGGATTGTCCTGTTCCATTGTCCTGAAGTAATTGCGCCATTGTGGGAGACCCTTACGGATCGAACAGATGAAAAAGAAAGCCCTATGCCTTAATTCCCTTAGCCTCTTTGCGTAAACGCCCTTTTTCTCGCTTACGGTTGTACCCCTTTTTTCCCTTTTTTGTGGTTTGGGGACCGCCAGTTTTCCTTGGCAGCGGGATTCTTCCAAGCTTTTTCATTTTCGTCTTCCGGTAAGCATAACCGCCTTACGCAAAGAGTATACCTGGACTGGCCTTTTATCCGTTAGGTAAGCGGTAGAGAATTATTCAGCTTTGAAACAGGCAAGAATCAACTGGCTATCGTCCCGTAAACCCCGTACCACGGACTTACATCCGTGGCTTTAGGGCTTGCCCTACGGGAACTTCAGAATATTCATCCCTGCACTTACGTACAAGGCGTTCTGTCGTTCGACCTTGAGGCTCTCGACAGGTGGTACGGGGTAAAAGCCGGCGTCTATTGGCCCCGCACCGAGTGCAATGCCTTTCGCCAGAGTCAAGCGATGGGAAAAGGTCCCCGCAGAGGAGACATCGTCGCATCATATACTTTCCTCGGCGCACACACGTCGCCACCCAATTTATTTACTGACGGGGCATCAGGCCGAATTGAAGTTCAATCAAGTTAATTCGAACACGGGGTTTGAATCCCCGTGTTCGACCAAAGGGGAGAGCTTCCGCTTCTCCCCCCCTGTGGAGTAATGGACCGCGACTCCACGGGGGAAACCCCATCGGCTTCGTGCCCGCCTCAAGGGGCGTGGTTTACATTGAAAGTATTGGAGAAAATGAAGCATGTTGCCGTCAAAGACCTGAGGATCCTGACTGGTTGCCGCGATCAAATCGTGGAGGTCCCGCTTTTTGATCTTGGGGATTGTCCGAGGGCGACCTTGCTTAAGTTTGTTTCCGTCGCATCTCGATAGGCGGGCTATCCTACGCTTCGAGGGAGCATGCCCCAGTACACGACGGATAACCTCCCTAATGTCTGCGCCTGAAAGGTAGTATTTAGAAAGATCCAGACTTATTGCTGCACCGGGGTCTACATGAATGTTTTTATCGCGCCGGTTTGGCCTCATCACAAATCCCTTCCGAAGCTCTACCTACCTCACGCCAAGACTGCGCCTCGAAATAACCATTTCGGCTATTGGATTCTGTCTTCTCCTTTACGGTTCGCCACGACGTCGACTGCGTCAAAGAGCCAGCAAAAGAGCTCTGCTGGTCCAGCGTTTCCCGGTCGTGGCAGCATCCACTCAGCGAACACCGTCCTTTAGGGGAGAAGGGTGGGTCAAAGTAGAGAATTGGCTTTAAGTAAGCCGGTTAGTCTCAAAAGGCCTGAGCCCAAGGCTTACTTGGATGGCTCGGTCCACTTGCTGAAGTCGAGCTTGAGGGAGACTGCCCACCCGGCGTCCAAGACGGCGCTTGTCAATGGTATAGAGATGGCCAAGATGGACAACCGATCGCCGCGGCAATCCGGATTCCTTTGGAGTAACCTGGACTCCCACTGGAAGTCGAGCCACTCGGAGATTACTCGTGATAGCCGCCACAATCGTCAACCGACTCGCTTGGTTCCCCACATCATTTTGGACAATGAGTGCCGGATGAGGCCCGGCCATCTCACCAGCTCCAGTCGCAGGGAAATCGATGAAACAAATTTCGCCTCTTCGTAAAAAGTCCATCTAACCACGCCGCCGTTTGGTTTGCCCTGGTAGCGTCTCGGCTGCCAAGGGGAGGAAGCTTTCTGCCAACTTGGCGTCTTCTTCGCCGATCTCAGTATAGATCCGGTAGACCGTCCGAACCAGGTGAGTCTCAGCGGATTCCTGGAGGGATCGCTCAACGGCTTTGCGTACGAAGGCACTTCGGGAGAGGCCCGCTTTCTTAGCCGAACGGTCGATCTGCTTGACGAGAGGTTCAGGAAAGCTCAGAGCAACTTTTGCGACAGCCATAATTCATACCCCCTTCATACTAGCTCTGGTTTGTAGTATGACCGCTCACCTAATTTCTGTCAAGAATACTAGTAGAAGGGTGGAAGCGGTCTGATTTTTAATCTTGACAGTTTGGTGATAGAAGCTGAAAGGTTTCGTGCTCCTCAAAGCATGGCTTCTTTTCCACAGCCAAAGTAACCCCGATCCGAAATAAATCAGTCCAAGAAATCTTCTCTGATGAGCATCAGACCGCAACAAAGACGCCTCGGTAGCGTGAATTAGCAAGTCACCTTTAGTATAGTTGCAGACCGATGATCAAAATGTCGGTAACTACAGTCATACGGTGCCCAACACCTCAAATGGCTCGATTATTTTGCGGATCGGGGTTAATAATGATAACCCTTGTTAAAGGAGTTTCCCTTGAAAGACAAAAACGGTTTCACCCTTGAAGGAAAGAAAGTCATCATCTTGGGAGAGAGAGACGGTATCCCAGCCCCCACGATCGAGCAGGCCATCGATGGTCTCGGGGCGAACGTTATCTACTCCGCCACTCAGTGTTTCGTCTGAACCGCCGCTGGGGCCATGGACCTTGAGGATCAAGGTCAAATCAAGACACTGGCCGAAGAGTATAGGGACGACGGAATTGTTGTCTTGCTGGGGGCGCCTACCGCCGAGAGCAGCCTCGTCCAGTATGAAACGGTAACCCGAGGCGACCCATCCTACGCGGGACCCCTGGCCGGGATCAAGCTTGGCCTGGAAGCCTTTCACATATTTGAGCCTGCAGTAAAAGCCCTAATCGATCCGGAGCGCTACACCTCACTGATCGAGACGCTCGAGCTCGACAATCTGATCTCGCAGGCGAGCGTCACGATGAACTCGGCCAACAACCGCAAGGAATGTCGCGGCAGCCACGTCAACGAAGATTACTTCAACGAGGACGATAACGGCCGCAACGATGACGAGTGGATGAAGCACACCGTCGCATGGTTCGACGGCTGGGGCGGCAGCGGCGATGGCTCGCGCACGCAGGACGAGATGCGCGCACTCGAAGCGCTCGGCCTCGAAAGCGATGCCGATTTCCCCGCGATCAAGAAAGCCTGGCGCGAAAAGGCGAAGACCGTCCACCCGGACGTGAAGCCGAACGACGCCGAAGCGGCGCAGGAATTCCAGAAATTGCAGGTCGCCTACGAAGTGCTGAAAGCCGCCGAAGAACGGCGGGAATGGAAGGGCTAGGCGGTACTATTCCAGCTTAGAGACAGGGAGATGTGGGGATGTTCGGATTGCTATCGCTTTTGGCCGGCGCCGCTGGACTGATCCCACCATCGGATTCCATTACTTGGACGGACCGCCTGCCCGACTCACTGCAAACGACGCAAACGCCCGAGCAGCAATTGGTCAGCTGGATGCCCGGCCCGGTGCGTTGCGATGATGGCGCCGAAGTCCGTGTCGTCGAAGGGCGGCGCCCCTATAACACGCTTTGGAATGG
>JACZXR010000190.1 GCA_022571535.1 Deltaproteobacteria bacterium
CCCGTACCACCTGTCGATCCCTCGACCTGACCTCGGGCCGAAGGGTGCCTCAAGGTCGAACGATAAACCGCCCCGCCGTCGCCTGTCCGCGTGCGCCGCACAGGCAGGCGCAAGTCCGTGTTCCGGGGTTTACTTAGTGTCATTCTTACACTAAACTAGGCTGACATCTTTGAGACCGGTGTATTCAATGTAAACCCCGCCTCTTGAGGGGGGCACAAAGCCGATGGGGTTTCCAAAGGGGAGAAGCGGAAGCTCTCCCCTTTGGTCGAACACGGGGATTCAAACCCTGTGTTCGATATAACTTGATTTTATGAACGATCATAACCATCTGGCCTTGGTAACCGATTTGTACCAGCTCACCATGGCCCAGAGTTACTTCCATAGTAAGAAATTCGAATCGGCAACGTTTAGCCTTTTTATCCGCTCGTACCCTCCCGGCCGGGGCTATTTTGTCTGCACGGGGTTGGAAGATGTCTTGGGCTATCTTGCTGGGCTTTTCTTTGAAGAAGATGCCATCGACTATCTCCGCTCGACCGGGATCTTCGCCGACGATTTCCTGAAATTCCTTAAGGGCGTGCGGTTCACCGGGGATGTTTGGGCCATCCCTGAAGGGCGCCTCCTTTTCAGGGATGAGCCGATCCTGGAGATCAGTGCTCCGATTATCGAGGCGCAGATCGTTGAGACTTTTGTTATCAATCAGATCAATCTGCAAACGTTGATCGCCACCAAGGCCTCTCGCTGTGTCTATGCGGCACAAGGGCGGTCGGTGGTCGATTTCTCCCTCAGACGCACACAAGGAATCGATGCAGGGATGAAAGTAGCCCGTTCCAGCTATATCACCGGATGCACGGCGACCAGCAATGTTCTGGCGGGAAAGCTCTACGGTATTCCTGTCGTCGGGACCATGGCCCACTCTTTCGTCTCAAGCTTTGAGCAAGAGATCGATGCGTTTCGCAGCTTCGTTGCGAGTTTCCCCGAGAACTCTACTCTGCTCATCGATACCTATGACACCCTGGCAGGGGCCCACAAGGCAGTGAAAATAGCTCGCGAGATGGCCGCAAGCGGGCACAGGCTGAGAGGGGTGCGCATCGATAGCGGCGACCTGCTTTCCCTGGCTCGGGAGGTGCGCCGCATCTTCGATGAGGCGGGTTTGACCGACGTGAAAATTGCCGGCAGCGGGGGACTGGACGAATATGATCTGGCAGCGCTTTCAGAGGCTGGTGCCCCTTACGATAGCTACGGGGTAGGGACCAGAATGGGGATTTCTGCCGATGCCCCCTGGCTCGACATGGCCTACAAATTGGTCGAGCATAACGGTAGGCCGGTCTTAAAGCTCAGCACGGGGAAGGTCTCTTCGCCTGCAAAAAAACAGGTCTTTCGCTTTGTCGATGGTCAGGGCCGGTTGAAGAGGGATGTTATCGGTCTACGCGAGGAGAATCTTCCAGGGGCAGAACCCTTGCTCAAGAAGGCGATGGAAAAGGGCAGAGTGATAGGGCCAAGTCCCGCCCCAAAAGATATCAGGGAATGTTTTCTTCAGGAATTCAGCTGCCTTGATGATTGTTACAAAACCCTTCAGAATCCCGCCGCCTATCAGGTAGATCTCAGCTCTCGGCTTGCGCGTTTCAGGGAAGAAATTCAGCAGCAGGTAGCTCAAGACCAGCTGGATATTTGATCATGGCGTCTCTTTGCCCCTGACAGGGCCTATCAGTAAGGCGGTAGGGCGGACTGTTTGTCGTCCGCCTTGACCCGATCTCTCAACAGACCTAGTATTGGCTCGGGACTCAAAGTAGTTTTAACCAAACATATTCGAAATGTTCCGTTGAATCTGGGTTTAGGGAATCGAATAAACGATGACTCGCCCCGTGGAATAACGCTATGAATGAAAAGATAACGCTTCTGTGGAAAGGATATTCCACGGGGCGAGCCGCAAAGGCGCAAAGGACGCCAAGTCGAGTGCCTTGGGACAGGGAGTTTAATTTAATGTAAACCCCGCCTCTTGAGGCGGGCAAAAAGCCGATGGGGTTTCCCCCGTGGAGTTGCGATCCATTACTCCACAGGGGGGGAGAAGCGGAAGCTCTCCCTTTTGGTCGAACACGGGGATTCAAACCCCGTGTTTGATATAACTTGAT
Organism: Deltaproteobacteria bacterium; assembly: GCA_022571535.1. Taxonomy (GTDB): domain Bacteria; phylum Desulfobacterota; class Binatia; order UBA9968; family CAXXLF01; genus JACZXR01. The sequence goes on from JACZXR010000190.1 coordinate 2,130, forward strand.
TGGCATCAGTGATCCTATGGGAACTCTACTCAGCGTGGTTGTCCCTAAAAATGCAGGCAAGGCCTTCATGGTCAAGAAGGGACAGAGGATAAGGGTTACGGGTAGGAGCGTGGTGGATTTTGTGGCCTTCAATCTCAATGATCTGACGGAGAGGTTTGATCAGGCAAGGACAAAGACGAATCAGGCAAAGGTCTACATCAGTACCGGTGATCAGCTTATATCCAAGCTGAACAATCCCATGCTCACCATAGTGGAGGACAGTTTTAAAGAAGGCAGGCATGACTTGCAGAAGGGGATGTGCAGCAGGAAGAGATTTGAATTGGTTGCAAAGGGACTGGCAAAGAGGGTCTTTGCCGAAGGGATCGATCCGAATCCTAAAAAGCCAGAAGAGATCCCCGATCATGGCTGCTGGGAAAATCTCCAGGAGGTCCTCGAGCCCTGGAATATAGACCCACGGGACATTCCAAGCCCCTTCAACATCTTCCAGACAATGAGAATCGATCAGGACACCGGTAAAATGTTCGACACCTTTATCCGTCCAAGCGATGAGGACCATGTCGATTTCAGGGCAGAAATGGATTGCCTCGTTGCCCTGAGCGCCTGTCCCGAGTCAGGCAGGGGTCAGGCGGTGAAGGTAGAGGTCTTTGAAGACAGGGATGGTGGGGTCCCGGAGGAGCGATGACTGGAGAATCATTTGAGTACAGCAATCCGAGAGTGGAGCGGGTGATCTCTGGCCGCGGTGTTATTCGCAGATTGGGTCAGGAGGTGGAGAGGCTCGGGGGGAGCCGTGCTCTGATCGTGACGTCCCCGTCGGTGGTTAGGTCTGATATTTTCAACGGTCTGCGTGAGGGACTGGGGTCACGGTGCGTTGGCTCTTTCGACAGAGTTCGTCCTCACTCTCCAACGGAGGTCATTGAGGAGGCTGCGGAAGAGTTCAGAAAATCTAATGCCGATGTTTTGGTTAGCGTGGGTGGGGGAAGCGCTATCGACACGGCAAAGGGTGTTGCCGTACTTCTAGCCGAAGGCGGACCGCTCACTCGATTTGGGGTACGCTTTACCCCGCCGAACCGAAAGGAGGTGCCGGAACTTCCACGCCCGAAACTCCCTCACCTGGCGATTCCAACAACGCTTTCCGGGGGAGAGTATAGCTATTCGGTGGGCATCACAGAAGGGGGTAAGAAGTACATCCTTGCCGACCCCAAGCTCGCGCCTCGAACAGTTCTGCTCGATCCCGAGGCGGTTCGTACGGTCCCATCGGTGCTTCTTGCGGCCTCGGGGATGAACGCTCTCGCGCACTGCGTGGAGGCCATTTACTCCACCCACACACAACCGATCACGCAGGCGCTCTGCCTGTCCGGGGTCAGGCGATTGGCTTCGTTCCTTCCGCAGGCAGTCGAGCACCCCAAGGATCTTGGGGTACTTGGGGAGGTGCAGATGGGGGCCTGTCTCGCGGGAATGGGGGTTTACAGTAGCTGGACCGGGATCCATCATGCCGTCGTGCACGTCATTGGCGGACGCTTTCGGATATCCCATGCCAGTATTCATGCCCTGGTTCTTCCCTATGCGATGCGCTGGAACCTGGATGCAACCGTGGGAGCGCAGGCTCTCATCGCCCGGGCTATGGGAATCGGTGATCTGGATGACAAGGAGGCGGCTTCGGCTGCTCCGGAGGCGGTTCTGGAAATGAATCGGCGCATGGGGCTTCCTCTGAAGCTGCGGGATCTGGGCGTGCCACGTGAGGCACTGAGTACTCTGGCCGAGGATGCCCTCGGGGATTTTAGCGTTTATACCAATCCTAAGCCCATCAGCTCGCCTTCCCAGGTACAGGAGCTACTGGAGATGGCCTGGTAGGGTTTTTCCTTGACTCCCTATTCGGAGATGAAGTTGAGTCCGGAAGAGGCCGTCGCTCTCGTCGATAAGTTCGCCCGTGATGATGAGGTCGACAGACTCCTGGTCGAGATCTTGCGCTCTCCCTCGCCCCAGACCGACCGCCTGGAGGCGGACCCTGGGGTCCGTGACTTTGTGGCGAGCATAGTTGCCCCCCGGATCGAATCCCTTACCGGACAGCCTCCGAAACTGGATAGCATGGGGAACCTATTGTGGGTGCCTGACGCGCCAACCGGTTCACGGGCCGGCGGGCTTCTTTTCATGGCCTATGCCATGACCTTTCCGCCAGCCTCCATGTCCGATCCCTATTCCGGTGCGGTAGTCTCTGGAGCACCATTTCAGATCTCCGGTCCCTGTGCCTGGGGACGAGGTGCCTGCGAACAGAAAGGGGCGTTGGCCGCGATGATCGCTGCGGCTGGTATTCTGACTCGATCGGGGTGTCCCCTGAGAGAGCCCTTTTTCCTAGTGGTCAGCCTGGCTGGAGAGACAGGGCGGCATGACGCTGCCCAGTTCATTTTGGAACACTCTCGGCTGGAGGCTCGATACGGGATCGTTGGTCTTGGGACCAACAATAGGGTTTGTCTCGGAAATAAGGGGCGGGTCGACGTGGAAATTATGGTTCGGGGCAAGTCTACCCACAGCAGTACTCCGTGGGATGGTATTAATGCTATCGAGGGTGCGCGCCGGGTTATGGACCGTTTAGATAGAGTTGTGCTGGAAGCGAATCATCCAGATCTCGGCCACTCGACCTTAACTGCGACACGGATTGAGAGTGGCCCAGCGGCAAGCCACACAGTACAGGATTATTGCCGACTCGTGCTCGATCGACGACTGCTTCCCGGAGAAGATTCCAATGCGGCCATCGAGGAGATCGAGACGGCCCTGAGTGGATTGGAGCCCTGGAAGGTTGAGATCAAGCGTGGGGCAACCATGTATCCGTCGGAAGTTCCGCCGGGGTGCCCCGTTGCGGCCTCGCTGAAATCGGCCTGTGAGATAATATTAAAGAAAAAAGCCGAGGTCTTCTACTCGCCTGCATCTCTGGACGCTGGATTTCTCAATAAAAAAGGGATCGAGACACTAATGTTTGGCCCGGGCGATCTGCGTTTCGCCCACACGGACCGAGAGATGGTCTCGTTGGAAGAGGTCCGAGCGGCAGCCAGAATTTATGCGACCGCCGCCCTGCAGATGCTCGCCTAGGGTACTGCCGTGCATGCACGTTGACCATCTAATGGAGCGAGGGTGTGACGAAGAACGACTTGAGGCCGGACGCCTAAGACCCAACCGTGACCTCTCGGCTGGCCTTCTTCATGTTAGCCCCGATCCGACATTAATCAGTCCAAGAATTCAGCCCTGATGAAAATAGGATCGTAGTAAAGAGCTGTTTCTACCGTAAATCGGCAACTCACCATAAGTGTACTTACGAACCCAGGCTCAACATGTCGGCAATT
>JACZXR010000191.1 GCA_022571535.1 Deltaproteobacteria bacterium
TAATTGGGAATATTTTGGTCCGCCTGTAGTAATCGACCTCGACCTCTCGATAATTGGGGAACAAGCGGCGAACCTTGGGAGATTCTTTAACGAAGCATGAGGGAATACGCGCGGATATAAGCGCGTCGATTTCTCCTCTGTCAAGCATGTCGTTGAGGGTTTTGTCCTGGGGAATCGAGCTTACCTTGATCTCTGGCGGAAGGGTGAGTTTGATGCGCTCTTTTCTACCGGCCTCTTCCTGTCCTCCGACAAACCACTGGACATTCTGAGCGCCCACGCCGTAGTCATCCTTGAGAAATCCACGGATCCAGACCGCCGCGGTGATGGAATACTCGGGCAAACCCACCTTTTTGCCATTGAGATCTTCAGGTTTCTGGATACCGGACCCGAGGTTGATGAACACACAGGAATGTCTGAAATAGCGGGAAGGAAAGACAGGTATGGCCACGAAGGAATCATTGCCGCGAGAGATCATGGTAATGTAGTTCGATAACGACATCTCTGAGGCGTCAAATTCACGATGGTTGGACATGCGCCAAAAAATTTCCTCTGCCCGCAGCGGAATGTAGTTCAAGCGGATTCCTTCGGGCTGAAGCGAGCCGTCCTGCAGAGTCTTGGTTCTGTCGTAGTCGCCGCAGGCAAGCGTGAGGTGCAGTTTTTCCATTTCAGACTTCCCCTCTAATACCAACTTTGATGGTGATGGCTTTTGCCATCAACATGACACGCAGATGAGATCAACCACCTTAAATTCCTAAGGGTTCGGTCCATCCTGAATCTCCTCGTTGGGATCGATCTTGTTGATGACAAGGCCTGTGAGGGTCTTGGGGTAGAAATAGGTGGACTTCTGCGGCATTTTTTCTCCCTGCTGTGAAATGGCCACGATCTCCTCGGGCCGGGGCGGGTTCAAGAGAAATGCGGCCTTGTAGTCCTCCCTATCGACCGCTTTGAGCGCTTCCTCTTCCTCGTGCAGGTAGCGTATCGCGTCTTCCTTGACCTGCACTTCAGGGCTAAGACCCAGGACGTGTTCCAGAATCAGGAGGTGGAGGGTGGTCGTGTCCAGTTCCCGCAGCGGGGTGCTCATATTCTTGGCCAGTCGCTGCATACTCCTCTTGTTCTTCAAGCGGAGGATCAGATAGCGGGGGTCTTTTTTGAATGAGGCACCTATCAGGTGATGTTTTTTCCTGCCGCCCTTGAGGGCGCGGAGGAACCAGCGCCGTCCATCGGGGGTTTTAGGATACGGCTCAAGGTAGAAGAATCGCTGAAGGGCCTCATCGAGTTTCTGAAATGGTATCTTGGGAAAGTCACGAACCAGCCGGTGAGTCGGGAGAATCACCAGACCCTTCTCTGTCATATTGACGAAGTACATCATCACGTAATTGAATGCCTCCTGACCACTACCACTCCCTCGTTCTGCGCGCAGGTGATTACGGTAGTTCAGGGCAGCCTCATAGCGATGATGGCCGTCGGCTATCAAAATGGATTGGTCTGCCATCTGGTGTTGGACCGGGCGGATGATTTCATCATCGGTGATTTGCCATAGAAGGCACATCCCTTTTCCTGGGTCCTTGACCTGGATCGTGGGAGTGATTCCGCTGACGTGCTCCGAAAGCATTTGGGTGATGATCGGCTTAGGCTGGGAGTAAAGACTAAAGATCGGACTCAAGTTGGCTTTGCAGGCACGGAGGATCTGGAAGCGATCCTTCTTCGGTGCCTCCATCGTCGATTCATGGGGGCGAATAGCTCCTTTTGAAAATTCTTCAATCCGCGTGAGCGCAATAAACCCCAGGCGCTCAATTTCTTCTCCGTCATTCAGGGGAAAGCGATGGCTCAGGAAATATATCGCAGGCCTGTCGCTGTGGATGAAAACTCCGTCCGCCTGCCATTGCTCGAAGAGGCGGGCAACTTCTTCGTAAGGATTCGGCTCTCGGTTTAAAGTCAGGTGTACGATGTTGTGTGGGGATTTCTTGTATAGTTTCTCCTGTTCTTCCGGTGAGATCACGTCGTAGGGAGGGGCAACGACCCTGGAAAGGTCCCGTATCTTTGCTGGATTGTAGAGCAATCCTCGAAAAGGGGCGATGTGTATCATAAAAATAGCACCATCAAGAAACGGAGGCTAGCGCCTCCTTCAGCTCCTTGGGGCTGATCTCTCCGTCGCGGAGGATCTCTAATTTGTCTCGATGAATTGCCACCACGGTCGACCCCTTTTTTCCTTCAAGCCTCCCCCCATCGAGAAAGATCCCTACTTGTCTTGAAAAATAGGACCGAGCTTCTTCAATGGTTCTTGCGGGTCCTTTCCCCGAGAGATTGGCGCTTGTAGCCGTCAGCGGGCAACCCAGGTCCTTGACCAAGGCCGAGGCAATCGGGTGGCTTGAGATCCTGACCCCGACTCCTCCATCGCGGTTCATTAGCAACGTTGGAACCCCCTTTTTTGCTGGGAGAACCAATGTCAGCGGCCCCGGCCAGAAATGGTGCATTAGCTTTTCCGCTAGTGGTGGGAGTTCTGTTGTAATATCTTTGAGCATCTCCATATTGGAAATAATTAGCGGGATGGGATTTTCTGGATCCCGCCCCTTGAGAGAGGCCACCCGCCTGACAGCGGCCTCGTTTAATGCATCAGCCCCCAGTCCATAGAAAGTCTCCGTGGGGAAAACGATGACTTCACCTGATCTAACGGCTTCTAGGGCCTCGGAAAGCAGCTCACCGCTTTCTTTTGCTTTGACTCCTGAGTTTTCTGTTCTTCTGTTCGACACCCGAGACCATCTCCTCTTTGAACCGGAGCAGCCTGGCGGAAATCTGATGGTCCTTGCGAGCCAAGATCTGCGCAGCAAATATGCCGGCATTGGCAGCTCCTGCCTTGCCAATAGCCATCGTGGCTACCGGCACGCCGCTTGGCATCTGGACAGTGGCCAGCAGCGCATCCATCCCTCTTAAGGCCGAAGAATCCAGGGGGATTCCGATGACTGGGAGCGTTGTTTTGCTGGCGACCACGCCGGCCAGGTGGGCAGCAGCCCCTGCACCCACTATGATGACCTCGATTCCTCGTTGATGCGCGGAGTCTGCATACTCCAGGGTTTTCGCCGGAGACCGATGGGCGGAAAGGACACGAACCTCATAAGGGATGCCAAAATAATCGAGGCGATTTTCTGTCTCTCGCATCACCTCAAGATCAGAGTCACTGCCCATTAGGATCCCTACCTTGGGTCGTAACAAAGAGTGCTTTGGCAACGGTTTTTACCCTCCTGCCACCTTATCTTTTAAGGCACGCCGGGCGATATCCTTCCGATAGTGCATGCCTTCCCACTGTATCCTGTCAACGGCCCGATAAACCTCCCTTACGGCCTTCTCGGTATTCCCCCCTAGGGCTGTTACACCCAGGACTCGACCTCCAGAAGTCACCCATTGATCATCTCTTTTAGCGGTTCCCGCGTGGAAGACAAAACCCCTCCCCCAATCTTTCAGATCTTCTAATCCTCTGATCTCTTTTTCCTTCTGATAGGGCCCCGGATAACCTCCGGCACACAGGACAACGCAGACGGAGGCACCATCCTCCCATTCCGTTTCAACCTGATCCAGCCTTCCCTCGATCGCAGCCTCCAGTAAGGGCACCAGGTCGCTTTTTAGTCTCATCAATACCGGCTGACACTCGGGATCACCGAATCTAGCGTTAAATTCCAAAACCTTAGGTCCATCGTCGGTAATCATGAGTCCCACATAGAGTACTCCCTGATAGCGGACCCCTTTCCTCTTTAGACCGGCCAGTAGAGGCTTCAGGATCTGTTCGAGAATGTCGCGATGGACTGCGGGATCTACAACAGGCGCCGGGGAGTAGGCGCCCATGCCGCCGGTGTTTGGGCCACGATCACCGTCAAAAACGCGCTTGTGGTCTTGGGAAGAGGCGAGGGGGATAATATGTTCGCCATCGGTCAGGGCCATAAAGGAGGCCTCTTCACCTATCAGAAGCTCTTCAACAACCACCTTGTCACCAGCGCACCCAAAGGCCTTACGCACCATGATATCATCAATAGCCGCCTCGGCCTCCTCCCGGCCTGAGCAGACGGTGACCCCTTTTCCTCCAGCGAGGCCATCTGCCTTGACCACACAGGATTTCTTCCGGGCAACGTACCTCTTGGCCGAGTCCGGATCGGAGAATGTGGCGAAGGCCGCTGTAGGAATCCGGTTCTCCTCCATGATCTCTTTGGCAAATGCCTTGCTACCCTCTAGCCTTGCTGCTCCTCGGTTGGGTCCAAAGATTTTTAGCCCCCTCTTCTCAAAGAGATCCACAATCCCAAGGGTTAAAGGGAGTTCTGGCCCAACCACGGTTAGATCTATCTTCTCTTTTTCGGCAAAGTCGCTCAACTTCTCGACTTCCTCTGGTCGTGTGGATACCAGCTCTACCATCTCGCCGATGCCCGCGTTGCCCGGGGCACAATAGACCTTGTCCGTCCTGGGGCTTTGTCTGATCTTCCAAACAAGAGCGTGCTCTCGCCCTCCGCTGCCGATCACTAAAATTTTCAATGGAACTCTCGGTGATTGACTCGTGAACTCTTTGGATCTGACCATCGAGCTGGTAGCGTAGTGCCAGCTATCAACATTCAGCGGTCGGCCTAAAAACCAAGAGCTCAAAGCTGATTGCTGAATGAAGAATGCTTTTAATGCCTGAAATGCCTTATGCCCGTAAAGATCATGGCCATGCCGTGCTCGTTGGCTGCCGCAATCACCTCCTCATCCCTGATGGAGCCCCCGGGTTGAATGACAGCTGTAGCCCCTGCCTTTGCCGCTTCGTCCACCCCGTCTCGAAAGGGGTAAAAGGCATCCGAGGCCACTGCGGAACCCTTGAGATCGAGGTTGTTAGTCTGGGCCCGCATGACCGCCAGCTTGGCCGAGTCAACTCGGCTCATCTGTCCCGCACCCACACCCAGGACCTGATCGCGCGAGGTAAAGACAATGGCGTTGGACTTTACATGTCGACAAACACGCCAGGCAAAATCAAGCGCCTCGTACTCTTCCTCGGTCGGTTTTCGCCCTGTTACAATTTTACAATTCCTAACATCAGTTGAAGCCGTGTCCCATTCCTGGGCCAACAGGCCTCCATGGACACGGCGCAGATCGTAACCGCTGCCCCCTCTACTTTCAATATTGATCTCAAGGAGCAGTTTCCCAACCTGCCCGGCGCGCCGATCGTGGAAGCCGTAATTCATTGGAGGGCCCGCGCTGAGGAGCAGCTCCAACCTGCATTAGAGAAGCTCAAGGCGAAGCTACCGGATTACCCCAATTCGCAACCGCAACACGAATTGGAATTTCAATCCCAAGTCGGCCCTGAAGGTATTGCTCAGCGACAACGGACGCATTGGCATGGCTTCCGTTTCGAGTCCGAAGATAAACTGCGCATTGCGCAGTTCACTCGTAATGGCTTCGTTTTCAGTCGACTTGCACCGTACGA